>JAHXHI010000041.1 GCA_025656775.1 gamma proteobacterium symbiont of Bathyaustriella thionipta | reverse complement strand
GCATAGACATGTCGGTTTTAATAAATTACATAACTTTTCTGTCAAGCTTTTTTTTTCAATTTTTTTTAAATTTATGCTGAATAGTTACAACAAATGTACCATGGCCTTTTTGCCATTGCAGTTCCATAGTGGAATTAATATCGACACCTCCCGCACAGCCAATATAAATCTCACCTTCTTCTTCGGTATCCAGATTAAGCAGTTGTTGTGCCTTTAACCAACCGGGCTGTAGTCCAAAAGCGCCACCCATTCCGGCTTCTTCATCCACTGTAAAGAGTAATTCTAAAGGGCCGTGAATGATGCTGTCATCGGTCAATAAAGCCAACATAGCGGCGCAGCCAATGCCATTGTCAGCCCCTAATGTGGTCCCGTTTGCTGTTAACCAGCCATCCATTAGCTGAAGCTGTAAAGGATCCTTTGTAAAATCGTGCGTGCTGTCACTATTGGCTTGTGCCACCATATCGACATGACATTGTAAGGCCGTTATGGGGGCAGTTTCATAACCTTCTGAGCCTGAGACCCGCAGTAAAATATTTCCTGCCTCGTCCTGTTCAACGATGGCATGATATTTTTCACCTTGTTTTCGGATATAACTGACGATCGCTTTTTCATGTTTACTGGGACGGGGAATGGCACAAAATTCAATAAAATGAGCCCACAAGGCTAAAGGGGGGAGCTGGTTTATCACAATTTGTTCCTTCATGTTGAGAAAAATGGTATCAGGTTATCTGATTTTATCAGAAAAACAGTACTCTATTTCTATTCAATTGAGTCTTTCTCAGCATTGCGGTGTATAATTGCTCCCCTGAAAAACCATTTCGGGTTTTTACGTGTTTTTTCGTTTTGTTTCTGTAGTGAGCTTATTATTTATGTCAATCTTTTCAATTGATGGCCTTTGTTTGGCTTTTGGTACCCATGTCCTGTTAGATCATGCCAGTTTTTCTCTGGAAAGCGGTGAGCGAGTCTGTTTAATTGGCCGCAATGGCACAGGTAAAACAACCTTAATGCGCCTTATTCAAGGTGAAATGCAGGCTGATGAAGGTGATCTTCGCAAAAAAGAGGGGCTTTTAGTCTCATCTCTTTCACAGGAAGTCCCTCATGAAGCATGCGGGAGTGTTTTTGATATTGTCGCTTCGGGATTGGGAGATGCCTCCAGACTGCTACAGGAATACAATCATGTACTGCATGATGTTGCCAATGGTGATGAAAAAGCACTAAAAAAAATGGAAGGTATTCAGCATGAATTAGAAGCAGTTGATGGCTGGTCTCTGGTACAGCGTGTTGAATCGACAATTTCAAAATTACAATTATCAGGTGATGCACTTATTGAAACTATGTCGGGTGGTCTAAAACGACGGGTAATGTTGGCCAAAGCGCTGGTGATTGAACCTGATATATTAATGCTTGATGAGCCCACTAACCATTTAGATATTGAGTCAATGCTGTGGTTAGAAAATTTTCTGAAATCCTACAGTGGTTGTGTTTTATTTATCACCCACGATAGAATTTTTTTACAGAATGTCGCAACACGTATTCTTGAATTGGATCGAGGTCAGCTTGCTTCATTTCCGGGTGATTATCAAACATTTTTACGTCGTAAAGAAGAAATGCTGCATGCAGAAGAAAAAGCCAATGAATTATTTGATAAAAAACTGGCTGAAGAAGAAGTCTGGATCCGACAGGGCATTAAAGCCCGGCGTACCCGCAATGAAGGGCGGGTAAGGGCATTAAAAGCAATGCGTGTTGAACGCAGTGAACGAAGAAATGTGCTGGGAAAAGCCAAACTTGAATTGGATGATAAGAAAAATTCAGGAAAATTAGTGGTTGAAGTTGATAATATTTCTTATGAATATGGCTCTAGCGAACTTAAAAAGGCTATCGTAAAAAACTTTTCGACTGTTATTATGCGTGGTGACAGGATTGGTATTATCGGTCCAAATGGGGTAGGCAAAACCACCATGCTTAACCTGTTACTGGGTGAATTATCTCCCCAAAAAGGAACGGTTAAACTAGGAACAAAACTGGAAATAGCCTATTTTGATCAGCTCAGAAATCAACTGGATGAAGATAAATCTATTGTAGAAAATATAGGGCAGGGCAGAGAGTTTGTATCAATTAATGGCCGTGACCGTCATGTTTTCAGTTATCTTAGAGATTTTCTTTTTTCATCTGAACGAGCAAAGGTATCTGTAAAAGCCCTGTCAGGGGGTGAAAGGAACCGGTTATTATTGGCAAAATTATTCACCAAACCTGCCAACTTACTGGTGCTTGATGAACCGACTAATGATCTGGACAGTGATACGCTTGAATTATTGGAAGCGCTGTTAATGGAATACAATGGGACTTTAATTGTTGTCAGCCATGACCGTGCCTTCCTGAACAATGTGATCACCAGTTCACTGGTATTTGAAGCCGATGGTGTGAATGAATATGTGGGTGGTTATGATGACTGGCTTAGACAAAGAAAACCGTTAGCTGCAGAAGGTGCCTCATCCACAGCAAAACAAACGAATAAGCCGAAGCTGGCACAAGCTTCAGGTGCTGCAAGCAAAACCATTAAACTCAGTTATAAAGAGCAACATGAATTAGATAACCTGCCTCATAAAATTGAAACACTTGAACAGCAGCAGTCAAATCTGGAAACTAGCGTGGCTCAGCCTGATTTTTACCAACAGGATCAAAAGTTAGTGGCAAAAAAATTAGCAGAACTGGAGAGTTTAAATCAGGATCTTGAATCAGTCTACGAACGCTGGGATCAGTTAGAAGAAAAAAAGGCAGGGAAGTAAGTACTATTTGGATATAGGGATAGCTTATTTAAAATTAAGGCGATGAAAATTCACTTGATTTATTAACCCAAGTAGTTTATTCTTCCCGACCTTGGAGAGGTGGCCGAGTGGTCGAAGGCGCACGCCTGGAAAGTGTGTAAACCGTAAGGTTTCGGGGGTTCGAATCCCCCCCTCTTCGCCATACAGTCTTGTCTCAGCAAACAGTCTCTGCTGAGTAATCAGAAAATTAAAATAAATTAGTAGGTTACGATAAGGTGGAGGCTAGTATTATTTCCTTTGACCGAACCAATTTCAAATATTTTCCCCGATCGCATTTTTGTCTCAAATGCCGAAATGTCTAGTTCAGTTTTGTTGAATTTAATAGGTTTTCTGATTGCCTGCTGTCATAAGAAAGACCAACCAACAATCAGAATTGATGAGAGTGAAATGCAAACTCTCTGCACTATTTAAAAAATAAGGATTTGGGTTCTTATCCTGATTTCATGTTGTTTAAGAGGCTTTCTGTTCTATAATGTCTGGGAAGTAAGTTTTGGTAATGGAATTGTGAAGCGTACCAATATTAATTTGTAATTGATCAATAAACCCATGTAATATGTCATTATCCATTTCACTCATTGATGCTTCCTGAATGATTTTTCCAAAATGTTTCAATATCAATAATGAATCATCGTTATTAGCGAGACAGGATAGGTTATAACGAATGTTTTCAATACAATAGGGTAGTGAACGTGGAAATTCTTTGTTATGAAACAAAAAGGTCAGTACTGCAATTCGATTGACTCGTGTCTGCATGCTTTGACGATACATCTGATAAGCACCTAAGCTCTCTAATATGCTCATCCATAGCATATCTTCAAACGGGCGAAGCTCAATTATATCCTCAGAAATAAAGTGACCTGCTTTGACATCTACAATGCGAGTCGTCATATCTGCTCGTTCTAATTTTCGACCCAGATTAAGAGTAAACGCTTAATGAGCAGCGTTCTTGACTTTATCTAATGCTGATTTTTAAAATTCCAGGGAAGCAACTCTTCCAGTTTTTCCACCGTATCTGCATAAGGTAATTGGGTTAATACATCGTAAGCGCTTAAGCAACTACCGTTATTTCAAAAAAGTTTTCCCTACCGCTAGATGTCAACCAACCTGTCGCATTTTCTTGAATTTATCTTTATGGGGGCTTTGCCCCCAAACCCCCAAGGTATTTTTACAAGGG
>JAHXHI010000397.1 GCA_025656775.1 gamma proteobacterium symbiont of Bathyaustriella thionipta | reverse complement strand
TAAGCCGGAGACTTTAAGTTCATTAATTGTCTCTATTCTAAAGCCTTCTGGCAGTTGTGCAATCTCTTCTTCCGGAATTTGACCTTTCATGGCTAAAAACTTGCCCTGTTTTTGAGTATTTCTTTGGCATAGATGCTGACAAAACTGCAGCATATCTTCCAGTGAAGCAAATGCTCTGGAGATAATTCGATCAAATTTATCTTCATCCTCTATTTGATAATCTTCCACTCTGGAATGTACAGCAGTGACATTTTTCAGTCCCAACTGAGCGATTACAGTTTGGATGAAGCGAATTTTTTTCCCTCGTGCATCCATTAATACAAAATCTATTTCCGGTAAACAAATTGCCAGAGGAATACCGGGGATCCCGCCACCTGTTCCCACATCAAGTACGCTTCGAATTGACTGTTCATTAGTTAACTTTTTATTGTCATGCACTTTGCTTTTAAAAAAAGGCAGCATAACCAGACTATCTAATATATGCAGGCTGATCATCTCTTCGGGCTGTCTAATCGAAGTCAGGTTATACACCTTATTCCATTTACTGAGTAATTCCACAAACTGAACTAATTTTTGCTGCTTGCTTTGCTCAATCAACAGTCCTTGCTGTTGTATACCATCTGCTAAAGATTGACTTAAAGTGCTGGATAGTGTGTTCATCAATTATAAACCTGCCTTTTCTGATTTGGCTTTATGGCTTTTCAAAAAGACTAATAATAATGAAATGGCAGCTGGTGTCACACCCGGCACACGACTGGCCTGTCCAATGGTTTGCGGTTTCGCCTGTTGTAATTTTTCCCTGACTTCAGATGAGAGGGAGTTAAGATTTAAATAATCAAAATCACTCGGAATGGTTTTATTTTCATAGCGTTTATGCTTTTCAATTTCTTCCAGTTGACGTTTGATATAGCCTGAATATTTTGTCTGAATTTCAACTTGTTCTGCGGCAATAGGATCAGAAACTTTATTGCCAGCTATTGCTAAGCTGGTAAGTGAGTCATAACTTACTTCTGGTCTTCTAAGCATATCATATAAGCTGGTATCTTTATTTAAAGGTGTTTTTAACACCCAAAGTGCATCTTCTTCAGAAAGAGCCCTGGGACCAATTCGGGTATCTTTTAATCGCTTAAGTTCAGCATCGATCTGTTGCTTTTTATCACTGAATGCCTGCCAGCGCTCATCATCCACCAGACCCAGTTTCCGACCCTTTTCAGTGAGACGTAAATCAGCATTGTCTTCTCTTAAGATGAGTCGATATTCTGCTCTTGAAGTAAACATACGGTAAGGCTCAGATGTGCCTTGTGTGATCAAATCATCAATCATAACACCAATATAGGCTTCTTCTCGTCCTGGTGACCAGGCCTCTTTTTCCTGCACCTGCAATGATGCATTGGTACCAGCGATCAAACCCTGCGCTGCAGCTTCTTCATAACCCGTGGTACCATTGATTTGACCAGCAAAAAATAAGCCTTTGATAAATTTTGTTTCTAATGATGATTTTAAATCTCTGGGATCGAAAAAATCATATTCAATCGCATAGCCGGGACGCACAATATCAGCCTGCTCAAAACCTTTCATCGAGCGTATAAAAGCGAGTTGAATATCAAAGGGTAAGCTGGTGGATATACCATTAGGATACACTTCATTAGTCTGCAAACCTTCCGGTTCGACAAAAATCTGATGCGAATCTTTATCGGCAAAACGATTGATTTTATCTTCGATGGATGGACAATACCTGGGGCCAACGCCCTCAATAACCCCCGTGAACATCGGTGAACGTGAAAAACCGGTGCGAATAATCTCATGGGTTTTTTCATTGGTATGGGTAATATAACAGCTGATCTGCCGTGGATGATCACTGGCTTTACCTAAAAATGAAAAGGTGGGAATGGGCGTATCACCCGGTTGTTCTTCCAATACTGAAAAATCAATGCTACGACCATCCAGTCTCGGTGGCGTACCGGTTTTCAGACGATCAACATGAAAAGGGAGTTCACGTAAACGTCGTGATAATTTATTTGAGGGGGGATCACCCGCTCGGCCACCCTGATAGTTTTCCAGACCGATATGAATCAAGCCACCCAAAAATGTGCCTGTCGTTAACACCACTGTTTTTGCTCTGAATTTGAGCCCCATCTCAGTCTCAACACCGACTACCTGTTCATTTTCTACAATCAGATCGGTAACTGCCTGTTGAAACAGTTTTAGATTCGCCTGATTTTCCAGCGCATTGCGTACAGCCGCTTTATATAACACCCGATCAGCCTGAGCTCGGGTTGCTCTCACTGCAGGCCCTTTGGAAGCATTAAGACGACGAAACTGAATACCAGCCAGATCAGTTGCCCTGGCCATCAAACCACCCAGCGCATCAATTTCTTTTACTAAATGACCTTTGCCAATCCCGCCAATTGCTGGATTACAGGACATTTGGCCTAAGGTTTCAATATTATGAGAGATCAGCAAAGTACTGGAAACCATACGACTGGCCGCCATCGCAGCTTCTGTGCCTGCATGACCGCCGCCAATAACAATGACATCAAACTGATCGGTATAAAACACGTTTTTACTCCGGTATCACGATAGGCTATCGATTTAGCCAATGACTTATAATAAACAAAGCATTATAAATCATCTGCTTTGCTTGTAGTAAATAATATTACCGCTAAACAACTTGTTTAATTTTGTCTATTTCATACAATTGTAGTACTAAATAATAAAAACTCGGTATTTGCTTCATTATGGAAGATGCTTCTCTTACTAAACGCTCTACCAGCCTTATCGTTACTTTAGCTGCCATTGTCATTATTCTTGCTGGTGTAAAATACGCGGAAAGTATTATTTCACCCTTATTGATCGCTCTTTTTATCAGCGCCATTAGCGGACCAGCCATGTTTTGGCTAACAGAAAAAAAAGTCCCGGCCGGTCTTGCTGTCAGCCTTATTATTCTCAGCATTGTGATATCAGGCTTTTTTATCAGCTCAATTTTAGGCTCCTCCTTACAAAATTTTTCTGATAAATTGCCAGAATATCAGGCACGTTTACAAGAAATTACCCAATCTATAGCCATCACTCTAAGTCAGTTCGGCATACATTTAGAACTTGAAGAATTAAGAAAAATTTTAAATTTTGGTAAAGTGATGAGTTTTGTAAGCTCAACCTTCAATCAGGTGCTAGGTGCTCTCACTAATATTTTTCTTATCTTAATGATGGTGATTTTTTTATTATTTGAACTCAGCGGTTTTCGCTTAAAATTAAAAAACATCTCTAATAACCCCACCCAAACTATGGCCAGTCTGGAACATGTTTCCGGTACTATAGGCCGTTATTTTAAAATTAAGGCATTCACCAGTCTTATCACTGCTCTGCCAATCATTATAGTCTTAAGCATTATGGGCATTGATTTTCCTGTTCTTTGGGGCATGGTTGCTTTTTCATTGAACTTTATTCCTAATATTGGCTCAATAATCGCAGCAATTCCCGTGATACTTCTGGCACTCATCCAATTTGGCTTCCTTGCTGCCGGTCAGGTAACGATTCTTTATCTACTGATGAATAGTCTTATCGGCAGTTTTATGGAGCCTAAACTGATGGGGCATAGTCTGGGATTATCAACATTGGTGGTATTTCTGTCATTGGTTTTCTGGGGCTGGCTGCTTGGCCCCATTGGTATGTTCCTGTCCGTTCCTCTCACCATGACCTTTAAAATTATCATGGACAGTCAGGAAAATACACGCTGGATATCGATTTTGTTAAGTAACTCTTGTTTAAAAAAGAATGAAGGAGAACCCTCCTAAATGTTTACCCCTTTACTACAAACTGCCAATACTATTATCTCCGGTAAAGAAGAGCAGATTAAACTGGCAATTGCCTGCCTGTTATCCAGAGGACATTTATTAATTGAAGATTTACCCGGTATGGGCAAAACTATAGTGGACCCCGAAAACTGGACAATAGGTTAAGATATAAGAGCTAACCTAATGGGGAACCTAAAAATGAGTAGAAAGAGAAAATC
>JAHXHI010000087.1 GCA_025656775.1 gamma proteobacterium symbiont of Bathyaustriella thionipta | reverse complement strand
GCATAGACATGTCGGTTTTAATAAATTACATAACTTTTCTGTCAAGCTTTTTTTTTCAATTTTTTTTAAATTTATGCTGAATAGTTACAGACCAGTTTACAAAAACTTCATTTTATCTCATCGAATTCTACCCTGATCTGACTTTATCTCCGGCAAAAACGATTAATCTGGATACCATCAAACGGTTTGCTCATAATATAGAGCAATCAGAAAATATTTATGCCATGTATATTGGTCAACCTAATAATGAGTTTTTTGAAGTGTTTAATATGAACCTTTCAAAAGAGCTTCATAAACACTTTGAAGCACCTGAAAACACCCGCTGGACAATCATCCGAATTTTTAATGCGAAAAACAATACTAGAATACGTCAATATGACTTTCTTGATGACAATTTTAATATCCTTGCCGGCAGCAGTAATCAGTCAACTTATTTGCCGACCACACGTCCCTGGTTTATTGAAGCTTCTCAAAGTAATAAGACAATACTGACCGATCCTTATCTATTTAGTAATCTGCAACAAAATGGCATTACCTTTGCTAAAAAAATTAGAGGCTCTGATTCAGTATTAGCCATTGATTTCACCTTAAAAAAACTTAATGAACTATTATTTCAGAGCAAGGTTGATCCCAGTAGTGATTTAATCATGTTTGGCAAAAAAGGCAGTATTATTGCCTCATCAAATGCTGAAAAAGCAGATAATGCACTGAACAACTTTCTGACACAAACGCTTAAAAATAAGCAGATCAACCGTATTATCCGTTATAAAAATAATGACGATGATAAATTTATTATGGTCACCTCACTTTCTAAAGAGACTGGTAGTGAAACCCATTTGGGGCTGACCATTGATGCCGATGTTATGCTCACCCCCTATCTTGAGCAAATTATCTACTCGATAAGTTTTGCACTTATCTTTTTACTTTTTACCATCCCATTAATACTTTATATGACATCAAGAATTATCAAACCCGTTAAAGCACTCATGAGGCAAAATGATAAAGTTAAAAACAGACAATTTAATGATGTTAACCCCATTAACAGTAATATCACTGAATTGATTGATCTTTCTGATTCTCTGGTTTCTATGTCACAAAGTATTCAGGCCTATCAAATTGCACAGCAGGAATTGATGGATTCATTTATTCATCTGATTGCCCATGCTATTGATTCAAAATCTGCCTATACCGGCGGCCACTGTCAGCGAGTGCCTGAAATTGCCATGTCATTAGCTAAAGCCGTCAGTGACAGTGATGTATTTGAAGAATTCAAACTGGATAGCGAAGATACTCAACGTGAGTTTGAATTAGCTGCACTGCTGCATGATTGCGGCAAATTGACAACACCGGAATATGTGGTTGACAAGGCAACCAAGCTTGAGACAATTTACAACCGAATTCACGAAATCCGTACCCGCTTTGAAGTCATTCACAGGGATATTGAAATTGAATATTATCAACGCTTGCTTCATAAGGCACTCAATGATGAAGATAAAAAGCAGCTCAGTGAGTGGAAGCGCAAAGCACAACAGGCGCTGCAAGATGACTATGCTTTTATTTGTGAAGTTAATATTGGCGGCGAGTTTTTAAGTGCTGAGAAGATAGAGCGTATCCATACCATCGCACAACGTACCTGGAACCGTCACTTTAATAATCAACTCGGATTATCAGAAGAAGATCAACAGCGCTACCCGGATGCTGAACAACACCTGCCGGTTGTTGAACAATTATTGAGTAATAAAGCAGAACATCTTATTAAAAGGGTCAATTTTAATAAACAAGCCTATGAACAACAGGGCTTTAAAATGGATGTACCCGAATACCTTTATAATTATGGTGAGGTGTACAACCTCTGTATTGAAAAAGGCACACTCTCTGAAGAAGAACGCTTTAAGATCAACGAGCATGTGATCATGACGATTAAAATGCTTGAGCTGCTGCCTTTTCCTGAGCATATGAAAAATATTCCTGAGTATGCCGGTACCCATCACGAAACAATGATTCACACGGGCTATCCACGTCAATTAGGTAAAGAAGAGCTTTCCATACCCGCCCGTATTATGGCGATTGCTGATATATTTGAAGCCCTTACGGCATCTGATCGCCCCTATAAGAAAGGCAAAACACTCTCAGAAGCACTTCGTATTATGAGTTTTATGAAGCAGGATAAACATATTGATGCCGAACTTTTTGATTTGTTTGTGCACGCTGGAATTTATAAAGAATATGCCAGAAGGTATCTTAAAGCAGAGCAGATTGATGAAGTCAGTGATTAGGCTTGTTACTATTTCTCTCTTTAAGAACATGCCAGATACTTTTTACATCCACAATTTTTGCATTATCACTGATAAGGATAATCAGTATGCCTTCTATGGCGGCGTACAGACTAAAAACAGCAGCCACCTTAACAGGCCAGTCTAAAAGTCCAGTGAATAATAAGATATAGGCAATGACGCTGATAACCACTGCTATTTTAGTACCCAGGGTATGATAGCTGATGAGGGTTTTGAACTTTACCAGACCAATTAAAACAGGCAAAGTAAAACAGCTGATAACAATAGCAACATACACTCGTTCACGATACACAATATCCGGCCAAAGCAGCCAGGCGCTGATTGCCATTGAGCTATAAACCAGAAAATCGCCCCAACTATCAAGCTGAGCACCCAATTCAGAAACCAGGTTTAATCGTCGAGCCAGATAGCCATCCAGTACATCGGTTAATGCTGTAAAAATCAACACCACAATAAACGTCATTGCCTGCTGATTAACGGCAAGGTAAAGCAATATCGGTACCATCAGAATACGAATTATGCTAATGATATTGGGTAGATTTTTATAAAGTGAATTTAACATGTATGTCGACATCAATGAGAATCGCAAATCACATAGTATTAATCGGTTATAATCCAACGATTATAGCCGATTTCATACAATGAGATACAATCTTGATACATGATTTTTTACTCTATCTACTCTATGTCCTCAAAAATAATAAAAATAATTTCTAATCTCTACGTTAGCACTGACTCAAGAATAAAGAATCCATGGTACAGCATAGTCATATTTAACGTTGCTTATTGATCACAATATCAACAGGCTGTTCAAGCATTTGCCATTCAAGCGGCTGCGTTTCGCCTATCATATCACCGGTTTGAGGCATTGCATTTCCCGTTGCAGAAATACGCGCAAGCAGAACAACTTGCTTAAAATTGGCAAGACTCATTTGCGGCATCATAGCCATTGTTGAATCAAGTTTTACCTCCAATGGCAAATCACCTGCCTTATGTCTCACAATAGCAAGCGGCATACGCGGACCTTTCACCGCACGGGCATAAACAAACAAGGTATGTTCAGGATTTAAACTGGTTTGCAGCACAGGATCAAGACTCACGGAGATTGTAATACTCTTTTGAGCCGGCTCAGTCGACCAGGCAGAAGTTAATAAAACCAGTGAAAGAAAAAAACTATAATAAATTACTTTTGTAAAACAAGGCTTTAAAATATTCATAAATTATTGATATCCTTTTTTGTTCAATTTAAGAGACTATTGTAACTTAATACTTGACTAAATCAATAAGGTACTCTATGTTTATTGTAGAGTCAGGGCAATCGCGCTTAATTTGATTGCCCTAGAATTTTAAGCATGTATTGGTTGTCCCAACCAGTCTTTAATCGTTTTGTCTTAATCCCCACTTTAGAGGACTTTTCTGCTTTAACCAAGTTTAAAGCAATATGCCTGAGTATCGACATGTTAGCCGCACTATGTCCTTTGCGAATTCTGCTTCTATCCTCATCAAAAGCCATATCCAAAACCCAGTGTAGATTATTCTCAACTTGCCAGTGAGCACGAATTGCTTTTGCCAGCTTAGGCTTATCATCACAGTTTAGACTGCTAATAAAGTATCGAGTCTCTTCAGAGGTAACGCCATCAACATCTCTTCTAGCTCTTACTGCAATAATACTCTTAAGATAAGGCCAGTCATGACGAGCATTCAGCCAATCAATATCGGAT
>JAHXHI010000367.1 GCA_025656775.1 gamma proteobacterium symbiont of Bathyaustriella thionipta | reverse complement strand
GTGTAAGTTCAAGTCTTGCATTGGAATTGTTATTTGATAAAAAGTTACCTGATTTTATCTGAGATTAAAAATCATGCTGAATAGTTACTAAGAATCAATCATTGTTTTAACGGCAAAAAGTGATTCATTTAGTGGGGGGTAAAAAGTATGAAGTTATTCTATACATTTTTAGTCCTGCTGCTAATCACCAGCCATTCCACAACACATGCTTATTCTAAGACACTCAAATCTGCCAGCGAATTAGATTACCCGCCATTTGCCATTGTCACTCATGATAATCAGGCTGATGGTTTTTCCGTTGAACTGCTAAAATCGGTCACACAGACCATGGGTCTTGATGTTACTTTTCATATTAATGAATGGAATATTATTAAAAATAGTTTAAAAGCTGGAAATCTGGATGTATTGCCGCTGGTAGGAAGAACGCCAGAACGAGAAGCTTATTTTGATTTTACAATACCCTATCTCAGTATGCATGGCACTGTCATCGTTCGCAATGATAACACTGCAATAAAAACACTATCTGATCTTTCAGAGAAAAAATTACTGGTTATGAGTGGTGATAATGCTCATGAATATCTTCTTCGTTCTAATATCAGCCAACATATTATTGAAACAAAAAGCTTTGAAGATGCCCTGAAACAATTATCAGCCGGTCAATATGATGGGGTCGTGATTCAAAAACTGGTTGCCATACAATTAATCAAGCACTTGAAGTTAGCCAATTTAAAACCTGTTGATTTTATATTAAAAGATCTACGGCAAGATTTCTGCTTTGCGGTACAAGAAGGAGATAAAGCGCTTCTGGCCCTTTTAAATGAAGGGCTTTCCATTGTTATGGCAAATGGAACTTATGAGCAGCATTATAATAAATGGTTCTCATTTTTAATCGAAGAGGATTCTTATTATCAGAAAGTTGCTTACCTGTTAATAGCCATTACAATTGTATTGCTCATATTGATTAGTTTTTCAATTATCTGGCACAGAACACTGCAGTACAGAATTGATAAAAAAACAAAAGCACTTGGAAAGTCTGAACAACTACTGCAAAACGTTATTGTCGGCGCAAATCTGGGCTTTTGGGACTGGTATTATCAGACTGGTAACTACTGTGTCAGCAAACGCTGGTTAACAATCCTTGGTCTTGAACAAAGTGATCTGAAAAACCATATTAACGATTACTTTGAGCGTATCCATAAAGATGACTATTCCAGTATTCAGCAGGTCATTCAGCATGCGATTATGGAAGATATACCCTATCGAGTTGAGTTTCGTATGAGACATCACAATGGCTCATGGACATGGATAGAAGGTTCTGGACGAGTCATTGAACGTGATACTAAAACAGGCAAACCCATTCGTTTATGCGGCACCCATCAGGACATTACTGATCGCATACAGGTTGAGTTAAAACAAAAAGAAGACTATGAAAAATTACAGTTATTACTGGAAAATATTAATGGCATCAGCTGGGAGCTGGATCTGGCAGATAATACCTTCACCTATATTTCCCCCAATGCTGAGCGTATTCTGGGCTACCCGCTGGAAAACTGGGCTGATGTGGACTCCTGGATTTCCATGGTGATTCCCGAAGACAGGGAATATGCCTCATCATATTGTCAGCTAGAAACTGCATCAGGCAGAGACCATAATTTTGAATACCGAATGCAGAAAAAAAATGGCGATATTATTTGGGTTTTTGATATGGTGACAGTAATTAAGGATGCTGCCAATCAAGCCATTAAGCTGGCATGCTTTATTCTAGATAATTCAGAGCAAAAAAACACCGAAAAACGTCTTCGTCAGAAAGAAAGCGAACAACGTGCAATCCTGTCAGCAATACCTGATTTAATGTTTGTACTGGATGCTGAAGGCCGATATATCAATGTCTGGACAAAAAAGCCTTCGAAACTGGCTGCCAGTAAAAAATTATTGCTGGGCAACACTATATCAGAAATTTTAGATACTGATTCCTCAGAAAAAGTAATGGCGGCATTGAAAGAAGCTGACGCTCATGGCTATTCAAGTGGGCAGATAATTAATCTTAAGACACCAGAGGGAAATCTATGGTTTGAGTTATCAACCAGCCTCAAAGATCGAAACGTTTCACCTCATCAATTTATTATGCTCTCTCGTGATATCACTCAGCGTATCAAAAATGAAGAAAGACTAAAGCTTGCCGCCAGTGTCTTTGCCCATGCAAGTGAAGGCATTTTGATCACTGATATCAAAGGGAATATCGTTGAGGTCAATAGTGCTTTTACTGAAATCACTGGCTATAGCCGTGCTGAAGTACTGGGTAAAAATCCAAGTCTTTTAAATTCAGGCCGTCAGGACCCGGAATTTTACACCAATATGTGGCATAAAATCACCACAGAAGGGTATTGGACCGGCGAAATCTGGAATAAAAATAAAAATTGTGATTTATATATTGAGCAGCTGACCATCAGCACAGTACAGAATAAAGATGATGAAACACAACACTATCTTGCTTTATTCACCGATATCACTAAACAAAAACAACACCAACAGCAACTTGAATATATTGCACATTATGATGCACTCACTAATTTGCCTAATCGTCTCTTACTCACTGATCGAATACATCAGGCCCTGATTCAGGCACAGCGAAGACAGTGTTATGTGGCAATCGCTTTTCTCGATCTGGATGGTTTCAAGTCCGTCAATGACAATCATGGTCACAGCGTTGGTGACCAGTTACTGGCCACTCTGTCAAGTCGTATGCAGCATGTGCTGCGCGAAGGCGACACCATTGCACGACTGGGAGGCGATGAATTTGTCGTGGTTTTAAATGATCTGGCAATGATAGAAGACAGCATTCCCTGGCTGACACGTCTGCTCAGTGTGACGGCTGAAGCGGTTAATATTAATCAGCTGAAACTTCATATTTCAGCCAGTATCGGCGTTACTTTCTACCCACAAGATGAAGATGCGGGAGAAGATAAACTCCTCCGCCAGGCTGACCAGGCCATGTATCAGGCAAAGCTTAAAGGAAAAAATCGTTATCACCTGTTTGATGCCGTAGAAGACCGTAACGTACGTGGCTATCATGAAGATATTAAACTCATCAGTGCCGCTTTAAAAAATAACGAATTTGTGCTTTTTTATCAGCCCAAGGTCAATATGCGCAGTGGAACCGTCATTGGTGCCGAAGCACTGATACGCTGGCAGCATCCGGAACAAGGGCTACTGCCTCCCAATCACTTTCTGCCGATTATAGAAAATCATCTTCTGTCTGTTGAACTCGGAGAGTGGGTGATAGACAAAACCCTGTGTCAAATGGAAGAATGGCATCGCATGGGACTTGATATTGAGGTGAGCATCAATATATCTGCTATCCAGTTACAGCAAGCCAATTTTACCAGCCGTTTATTCGACAGGCTGGCAGACAGCCCGGAAGTAAAACCAGACAATCTACTACTGGAAATACTTGAAACCAGTGCCCTGGAGGATATATTTCATGTATCTCAGGCCATTCAATCCTGTAGTCAGAAAGGCATTAAATTTGCACTGGATGATTTTGGTACCGGTTATTCATCACTCACCTACTTGAAACGACTGCCGGTTACTCAGCTGAAAATTGATCAGACTTTTGTTCTTGACATGCTTGATGATCCTGAAAATCTGGCCATTCTTGAAGGTATATTGAGCCTGGCTAAAGCCTTTAATCACCAGATTATTGCTGAGGGAGTAGAAACGATAGAGCATGGTGAGATGCTGCTTCACCTGGGCGCTGAACTGGCCCAGGGTTATGCCATTGCACATCCATTACCCGCAGCTGATTTACCCGACTGGATACAAACCTGGAAGCCTGATCCATTATGGCCTGAGAGTCGAACCATCCACTCAGCTGATGTGCCATTACTTTTTGCCAGTTCCGAGCATCGGGCCTGGATTCGGACGATTGAAGTATAGTGGACCCCGAAAACTGGACAATAGGTTAAGATATAAGAGCTAACCTAATGGGGAACCTAAAAATGAGTAGAAAGAGAAAATC
>JAHXHI010000279.1 GCA_025656775.1 gamma proteobacterium symbiont of Bathyaustriella thionipta | reverse complement strand
AGGAGCCTTGAAGTTTTGCTGACTGTTGAACAATTGCCACTGTTAAAATGAAAATTCAACTGATCAAAACTAATGTGTCGAGGTACTAGTCTTAAAAGTACTTAACTAATGGAGCGCTTTAAACAGTGAAATACTATGACTAATAAACGATCGGCATCGGCCTCTAAAAAGTCCTCTAAAAAACTCTCTAAAAAAGAATACAATCAACAATTATATAAGCTGCAAGCTGAATTGTGCCAGCTTCAGGAATGGGTGGTAAAAAAAGGATTGCGGGTTATTGTGCTGTTTGAAGGGCGTGATGCTGCGGGTAAGGGGGGGGGGCTATCAAGCGTATTTTGGAGCGTACCAGCCCGCGAGTATTTCGCGTCAATGCGTTACCAACTCCCGATAAACGCCAAAAATCACAACTTTATATGCAACGTTATATTGAACGCTTCCCGGCTGCAGGTGAGGTGATCCTGTTTGACCGCAGCTGGTACAATCGTGCTAATGTGGAGCCGGTAATGGGCTTTTGCACGAAAAAACAATATAAGCGCTTTTTAAAAAATGTCCCGGCTTTTGAGAACTATTTATGTCAAGACGGCATCATATTGATTAAATACTGGTTTGAAGTCAGTATGGAGGAACAAACGCGGCGTTTTGAAAGCCGCATTGAAGACCCTCGTAAGCAATGGAAGTTAAGCCCAATGGATTTGGAATCCCATCATCGCTGGTATGACTATTCCCGTAGCAAAGATCGTATGTTCGAGGCGACCGATAGTAAATGGGCGCCATGGAATGTCGTCAATGGTGATGATAAGAAAAAAGCGCGTTTAAATTGTATCACCCATCTGCTTTCACAGATTCCATACAAAAAACTACCCTTTGATAAACCAAAATTACCGCCTCGTCAGGATAGTAAGGGATACAAGGAACCCGATTACCCCTATCGGTGGGTTCCGGATAAATTTTAATGATATTATAATGTTGCTTTGATCACTTATAATAATTCCTGTAACTGTAATGATTAGGTATAATCAGCCAAAGCTGATAACGATAAAATAGTAAATTAAGAGGAAATTAATATGTCTGTCGATGGGACCTGGGTGTTTGAAGTAGCTGGAATCTATGGCTGGGAAAGGGTGTCCACTGTGTTTATGGAAAAGGGACGTTATTTAGGTGGTGGCGCTGTTATTTTTAGTCATGGAACCTATGAGATTAAAGGCAAAAAAATTAAAATTAAGCTTAATGTGACCCAGCATGGCAAAAAGCAAACTATATTTGGAGATAAACAAAAGCATTTTTCCAGTGAGTTAACAGGAAAACTTCATGGTGACAGGATTGAGGGTAAAGCCCGTCTGGAAGGGAGCAAATCAACTGTTGCCACCTATCCGTTCAGACTGATCAGGCTGGCAGGTATCCCTGCTTTACCAAAGAAATCATAATTTAAGAAATCTTTTTATACGTTAAGTTGTTTCTCTGTATTATCATCAGTTGACAGACTTCATGGCCATTCATTTGAGGCATGATGACATCCAGTAGAATGAGATCAGGCTGAGGTTTTGAGTTGGCAATGTCGAGTGCCTGCTGACCGCTGGTTGCCACAACAATGTCATATTCAGATTCTAGCAAATGACCAATTTGTCGTATATTGATGGGTTCACCATCAACAAGAAGAATTTTGTTTTTACCGCTCTTTTCCATAAGCTATCTATTTTTTACCACCAAAATTAGAGAAATTATCGTGTTTATTTTCCTTTGTTGATACAGCTTTGTAATTGTTTGATTATAATTTCAGCCTGTTCGAAATCATATTGTTCAATAGCCTCATCCAACAACTTTAATATTTCGTGACAATGTCCGTTTAATGCCTCGTGTAACGCTGGCATTGTATCATCAATATTAAAGCTACGTTTTAATGCTAGCATATTTATATCACCAATCAACTTTGTAATTTGAGCTATGTCAATCGTTTGGGAAGTTTTATAATTTAAAGTTGAATTGTCTAATATTGATAGCTCCTCACTGAGATTGTGACATTCCTGCATAAATTGATTTAACTCAATTTTATCAGGGTGCGCCTCCAATGATTCTGCTGTTTTTGCCAGGCCAGAGGCTCCCAGGTTACCGGAAACACCTTTTATGTTGTGTACGATTTGTTTAAAGGATTCAATATTATTTTCTTCAAGATAGCGTGAAAGTTTAGGTATTTCATTATCAAGCCTCACCTTAAATTTGACTAAAAGGTTTCTATAAAGTTTTTTATTTCCAGCTGTATTGATAAGGCCTTTAGTCGTATTGATCAGTATTAATTGTGGTAAGTCCTGTTCAGTAGGAACAGGACTATTCTTTATTTTATGGTGAGTGATATCAGGATGTCCTGAGTTGACCAAAGGCTTTGCTGCTATCCATTTAAGCAGTGTATTAAACAAATTTTTAATTTTTATTGGTTTGCTGATGTAATCATTCATACCTGAGGCAAGCTGTTTGTTTTTATCGCCGATCATGGCTTGTGCTGTCATCGCAATAATAGGCAGTTGAGTTAGCTTTAATTGTTCACGAATGATTTTTGTTGCTTCAAAACCATCCAGTTCAGGCATTTGTATATCCATTAATATGACATCATATTGAAATTCCTCTACGCAATTAACAGCCTCTCTGCCATTATTAGCAGTCGTTACTTTTATTCCCCAATTGGACAGAATTTCACAGGCAAGTTCTCGGTTTATATCAATGTCTTCAACCAGAAGTACCTGGGCACCTAAAACTCGTTGCAGTTGTGTTGCGCTGGGTTGCCAAAGTGCATGCTCTGCCTGTGAGTGCTGATGATTATGGTTAGAAACAGCCTGTAAACTATTGAGCAGTTTTTCTGTAGTAACCGGTTTAAGCAAAATACGATCAAATTGAATATGGTTTTTTGTGACAAACTCCTGAGTTGACCGGTATTTACGCGGAGCAGTGGTTAATATAAGCTTTAAATTCTCTGTATGTTCAATGGCACGGATTTGTTTGATGACATCAAAAGCACTCTCATTACCAAGAAAGTCATTGAGGAGTATCGCGTCATAAGCAGAGCTCAACTGTGAATGATGAGTTATTTGTTTAATTGCTTCTGTGATGGAATAGAGACAATCGGTATGGATTGACAGTTCTCGTAAGTATTCTTTATAGATAAAACAAGCCTGTTTGTTGTTATTGATAATGAGTATTTTGGAATGCGGTAGAGCTTCTGTATTTTTTTTAGCAGTCAGAGAGTCGTTTTCAGGGATATTAAAAGGGAGTGTAAATGAAAAAGTAGAGCCATGCCCAGGTTGACTTTCAACATGAATATCACCGCCCATTAATGAAATTAGTTGACGACAAATTGATAGCCCCAGACCTGTTCCGCCATATTCTCTGGTGGTTGAAATATCAGCCTGCTCAAACGCTTTAAATAAGGTTTTAATTTTGGATGGTTCAATGCCGATACCCGTGTCTCGAATCGTAAAATTCAGACGAATTTTGTCTTTATCACGATAACTCAGTTTAATGAATAAAACCACTTCACCCACTTCGGTAAACTTGATGGCATTACTTAATAAATTATTAAATACCTGACTAAGCCTGAGTGGGTCGCCTATCAGCGTGGCAGGAATGTTGCTGGAAATCATGCCTAACAATTCAATATTATTTTCACTGGCTTTATCAATGAGTTGTTCAAGACTTTGATGAGCGATTTCTTTTAAATTAAATTGTGTTTCCTCAATATCTAATTTATTCGCTTCAATTTTGGAAAAATCTAATATGTCATTAATAATGCCTAATAGAGATTGAGCTGAATTGTAGATATTATTCAAATAGTTTTTTTGTTTGTCATTTTCTGCTGAGGCTTTTGCCAGCTGACCAAACCCAAGAATAGCGTTAAGCGGGGTACGAATTTCATGACTCATATTGGCAAGAAATTTACTTTTAATGCTGATGTATCCCCACAAATTTAATAGAAAATTAGTGGTTTAAATAAGATCGACTTTCACGGTGAAATATGATCAAATTTGTTTCGAC
>JAHXHI010000405.1 GCA_025656775.1 gamma proteobacterium symbiont of Bathyaustriella thionipta | reverse complement strand
AATCTTAGAAATTGAAAGCTATTTATGAATCCTGTATTGTGGATTTATTGAAAAAGTATTAAAAATAGGGGTTATTCTACAGCCTCGTTGTCGCTCACTGGCATCATTGTAATGTGGCAGTCCAAGGTTTTTTTTCCTGAGTTTCGTCAGATGCGGTGCCAGGATAATACAGCCGCTATGACCGGTCCAATGTTGAATATCAAGAGCCGCATCATTTTCGGGTAAAAACGCGTCGCCGGCATTGCCAAAAATTGTTTCAACAAAATCCAGGTTAGCAACCAGACTTCCAGGCGCAAACATACGTACTTCAAGCGACTTTTCGGGCAGGACATTGGCTACTTTGGGTCTGACAACGGGTCTTAGTAGTAATGAAATCCACATATTAACTTTATTATCCAGACCGCTGGTAATGGGTAATTCCATTAGCTCAGGTGGCGGTTGCAATGCCGTTTCGAGTAATTTAGCATAAACACTGACTGGTACAGCACGTTTATCAAAAGGTATGGGCAGACCACCTTCGACAATATGAAACACCCCCTGGGTTGTACGGCGATCACTGGCAGGATTATGTAAGACACCTTGCATGACACGATACGATTCAAGTAATGAAGACTTGTGTTTGTTATTTTCAACCGGTAGTGACATCTCTCTGGCCAGGCCAGCCTCGTGTAAGTTGAATGTTTCACCAGGCAGGCTGATCTGAGTATCGACCTCATTACGCTGAAAATAATCATTGAGGAAATTCTGGATACGTTGATCAGCCGGACAGCGATAATCCACCAGCAAACGTCTGTGCTGATTGTAATTTCTTAACAAGCTATACGAGACAGAGAGAAAACTGCGATCTTTCGTCAGATGACAATCATGGCCTAATGCGGCTAATTGTAAACAAATATGCTGCAATGTTAACTGGCGTTTATCAATGCCTCGTCTTTCGGGTTGTAAATACCTTGATTGATTATCTTTTGAGTCAATCATACTTTTCTCTCTGATTACTATATTATACAATTCGTTAGTACTAACAGTCTTTTCACTTCTATTGTTTATATTTCGAACAGATTTATTTGATAAACAACATTTCGTGATATTTTGCTAAAGGCCATTGTTCATCTGCAACTTCTACTTCCAGAGCATCGGCATGTGAACGAACCTCATCCATTAGACCTCGAATATCATTTGCACAGTATTGCATATGCTCATCAGTTGAAGAAAAATCATGTTTTTTCATAGCCTCACTGAGTTTTTTAACCGCGCTTATCATTGCGGTTGCTTCATCAGCAATCGTTTTTGTAATTGAATTATCTGGTTCAACATTCATTTCAGTCATTTTTGAACAGGCTTCTGCAAGATTTGAGAAGTAGTTGATTGCAGCAGGGTATATCTTTGTTTTTGCTATATCAATGACGAGTTTAGCTTCAACTTCAATGGAAAGTATATATTGCTCTGAATAGACTTCATAGCGACTTTCAAGCTCTACAGGAGACAGTACGCCGGTATTCTTAAACAATGCCTTTACAGACTCGTCACGAAGTACTGGTAATGCATCTGCTGTTGTCGGGATATTTTTTAAGCCGCGTTCTTCAATTGCCATTAAATGCCAATCTGAAGAATAACCATCGCCTCCAAAGACCACATTTCCATGTTCATTAATGAGTTCCTTCAGAACGTTAATAACGGCTTCAGCCTGATCAACACCTTTGTCCAGTTCGGCCCCCAATTTAGCAGCAATCCATTCCAGAGAATCCGCCAGCATCGTATTCATTGTGATTAATGGACCAGAGACCGACTGTGCTGAACCGACGGCACGGAATTCAAAGCGGTTGCCTGTGAATGCAAAAGGAGAAGTACGATTGCGATCACCGGGATCACGTTTAAAATTGAGGATCTGTGAAAGTCCCAAATCCATAACGCCGCCTTCTTGACTTTTAGTGAGATTACCTTCTTTGATGTCCATGAAAACTTTCTCTAACTGGTCACCCAGATAGACGGACAGGATTGCAGGAGGGGCTTCGTTAGCACACAGTCGGTGATCATTTCCAGAGGAAGCAATGGCGGCACGGAGTAATGGTCCAAACTGATGAACACCTCGAATGACAGCACCACAGAATAAAAGGAAATTCAGGTTGTCATGGGGAGTGCTGCCCGGGTCAAGTAAATTACCTTGAGTTGAATTGCCTACTGACCAGTTCACATGTTTACCTGAGCCATTGATGCCTGCAAATGGTTTTTCATGCAGCAAACAAAGAAAGCCATGAGCTTTTGCTGTACTTTTTAACAACGCCATCAATAATTGCTGATGATCCGATGCCACGTTTGCAGCTTCAAAATAGGGTGCAATTTCAAACTGTCCGGGCGCAACTTCATTGTGATGTGTTTTTGCAGGTATGCCTAGTCGATAAAGCTTGTCTTCAAAATCCTGCATAAAAACCTGAACACGTTCAGGGATTGCACCAAAATAATGATCATCAAATTCCTGTCCCTTTGCCGGGGCAGCACCAAACAAGGTGCGTCCAGCCAATAATAAGTCAGGACGAGCATTAGCAAAGTTTGCATCAACCAGAAAATATTCCTGCTCTGCACCACAGCTCGAATTTAATGGAGCAATCTTTGTTTCCCCCATTAATGACAATACTTTTTGAGCTGCTTTGTTCATAGCATCATTAGAGCGTAACAGAGGAATCTTTTTATCCAGTGCTTCACCGGTCCAGGACATAAAGACACTTGGGATCATTAATGTTGCGCCATTATCTGTGTGCATGATATAGGCAGGACTGGTTGGGTCCCATGCAGTATAACCACGGGCAGCATTGGTCATACGGATGCTGCCGTTGGGAAATGATGAACCATCGGGCTCGCCTTTGATTAACAAGCTGCCGGTAAATTCAGTTATTGCTCTACCATCCGAATTTGTGATAATAAAACCATCGTGTTTTTCTGCCGTGACATTGGTCATAGGGTAAAAAATATGAGAGAAAAACTTGACGCCTTTTGAAATCGCCCATTCCTTCATCGCAGCTGCAACAATATCCGCTGTTGCTTTGTCCAGAGGTGTTCCGGTTTGTACCGTTTTTTTAACTGCTTTGAAAGCATTTTTGGAAAGAGCGTCTTCCATCTTTGCAATATTGAAGACATCGCATGCCCAAATTTTGTCCAGTGACTGAGGTGAGTTAACGGTCATAGGCTTACGGTTGGTTATTTCATAAATTGCTTGAACGCGAGATTTATTTCCACTCATTTCAATTTCCTCGGATTTTTTGTTACTTAATTCATTGTTCACATCATATTGCGGCTTTCTACCAATGTTTTAACTAACAATTCTGTGATGAATAAAATTGGATTTATATTTTGAACTTAATATGAGCAATATCCGTACCATCACTATTAAAAAGCCGTCGTTGTAGTATTTTTTAAGTTTTGATTGGATGGGAAAGGATTAGAAAAAAATTTTTTTTGGGACGAGTGCATTATTTAAGGGATTTAATGAAATATAAATGGACTCGTTGCTCATAAATAGTGCATTTTAAATTCAGGAATGAGCAATGCCGCTATTATATGCAGGATAATTCTTTTGCAACCAACTCAGTGTCCGATACAAGGTGGGCGAACCCATCCACCATTGCAGAGCTGGCAGTAATGTAGCACGGGTAGATATTGTCAATCGGTTGTAGCGCGTTCTTCCATGATTGTCAGCTCGCCTTTGACACCTGCCGCATGAGTCAATTATGCGACTTTTTTCTTGGTAAAGAAACCTTTAAAGTCATCAAAATGTTGTACGTATTCAATAATAAGAGAAGAATGCTCCGAAGTACTGTAAAATATTTGGTAACTATTCAGCATGAACTTCTAAAAAAAATGAAAAAAAGTACTTGACAGCTTTTTTATGCAACTTTTAAAAGCTTTAATGATTTGTGGTTACACCATTATTATAGTGTCAAACGATCAGATTGATCCACAGCGATCTTTTTAAAACTAAGAGATCCCCATTGGGGTCTTAGAATTTATATTGGCTTAAATCGATCGACAGATCGAAATAAGCAAA
>JAHXHI010000326.1 GCA_025656775.1 gamma proteobacterium symbiont of Bathyaustriella thionipta | reverse complement strand
GTAAGTTCAAGTCTTGCATTGGAATTGTTATTTGATAAAAAGTTACCTGATTTTATCTGAGATTAAAAATCATGCTGAATAGTTACCATTTCTTTAGATTATTTAATCAGCCGGGGTTCATCCCACCCCGGCATTTTTATTTAAACTCTATAACCACCATGACGTCTTCTATTAAAGACATCCATGACAAATATCCCTGATAAAAAGCTTAGCCCGGAAACCATCAATAAAATAAGATAGTTCTTTTTGAATAATTTTAAAATATTTTGTTCGGGGTCATTTGTTATCTGTGGTATTTCAACCAGTGTACTGATATCAAACTGTTTGCCTGAGACTTCTTCACCCATTGCCAGAGAGGCAATCATTGATAAGCGTTGTTTGAGTTGCTGGTTGTTTTTCTCTGCCTGAATTTGTTTTGCCTGTTTGTCTTGAGAATCTAATTGTTCCCAGGCTTTGAGTTCTTCCTGGAGTGTTGCAATGGTTTCTTCATAACTTTCTCTTTCTTCATTAAATGACAGCTGACTGGATAGTGTTTCTGTAATCGCTTCTTCTGTGGTGAGTGCTGAATCACAAGGCGAGCTATTTTTTTCTAAGGCATTCTGTAGCGATTCTTCTAACGCTTCTATTTTTCGTATTGCAGGTTCCTCAAGTGTTAAAAATCGAGTTTTTATCCAGCCCTCCGTTCCGTCTGATAGTTTAATCTGGCTAAACTCTTTTTTGTTTTTAAGCACTTCAACAGCCATACCGCTACTGATGAGTGTTGTGATAGGGCTTTCCAGACTGGCCTGGGTATGCAGGCCCAATTGTAATCGTGGACTGATAAAATACTGTCCCTGCTCCTGCTCTTGAGACAGCACTTGTGGTGCTGGTACCAGTGTTATTATCGCTATGCAGCATAATAGGACTCGCAGATGCAGTCTAAAATTGCCGTTCGGTTTCATAATTTACCTTCTTTTTATTTGATTATAGGGTAATCCCACTATGTCTCAACAGCGCATCAATGTTTGGTTTTCGTCCTCTAAAACGTTGAAAAAGATCCATAGGCTCTTCAACGCCGCCCATTTCAAGAATAGTATGCAGAAATTGTTCACCCGTCTTTTGATCAAAGATACCGTTTTCTTCAAACAGAGAAAAGGCATCAGCTGATAATACTTCTGCCCATTTATAACTATAGTACCCAGCGGCATAGCCGCCAGAAAATATATGTGAAAAGCCATGTTGAAAACGATTAAATTCAGGTGGAAGGAATACAGAAATCTGTTGACGCGTTTCATCCAGCGTTTTTTGCACCTGAGGTTGATCGTTACACTGATAATGAATATGCAGTTTAAAATCAAATAAGGCAAATTCTAATTGCCTGAGCATTTGCAGACCTGATTGAAAGTTTTTCGCGGCAGTCATTTTAGCAAAAATTTCATCAGGTAATGCTTCACCTGTCTGGTAGTGTCTGGCGATTAAATTTAATGATTCTTTTTCCCAGCACCAGTTTTCCATAAACTGGCTGGGTAGTTCTACCGCATCCCAGGGAACACCATTAATACCGGAAACAGCGGCATAGTCCACCTGGGTTAACATGTGATGTAAACCGTGACCAAACTCATGGAAAAGGGTATTGACTTCATCATGGGTAAATAAAGTGGGTTCATCACCAATAGGCGGTGTGAGGTTGCACGTTAAATAGGCAACCGGAATTTGTACCATCCCCTGATGGGCATAACGTACTATACATTCATCCATCCAGGCACCGCCGCGCTTATGAGGTCGGGCATAAAGATCCAGATAAAACTGGCCTCGTAACAGCCCCCGGGCATCTTTAATTTCATAAAATCTGACATCAGGATGCCAGGTTTCAACACCGGATACTGCTGTGATTTCAATACCGTATAAGCGTTTAACGATGGCAAACAAACCGTTAATCACCTGATTTTCAGGAAAATAGGGTTTTAAAGCTTCCTGAGAAAGGTCATATTGATGCTGTCGAAGTTTTTCTGCAGCGTAGTTGAGATCCCAGGCCTGTATATCATCAATGCCAAGGTGTTTGGCCGCAAAGGCTTTGAGTGCTGCAATATCCTGTAGCGCAACAGCTTTTGATTTTTCTGCTAACTGCTGTAAAAATTCAATCACTTCATTGGTTGAATCAGCCATCTTAGTGGCCAGTGAATATTCTGCATAGCTATTAAAATCCAGCAGCTGAGCCAATTTCTGGCGTAATGCCATAATACGTTCCATATTGTCGGTATTATCCCATTGGCCGGCATTAGGCCCTTGATCAGATGCTCGGGTACAGTAGGCGGTATAAAACTCTTCTCTCAGTTCACGCTGATCGGCATGGGTCATAATGGCAAAATAACTGGGGAATTGCAGATTAAAAACCCAACCCTCTACAGATTCCAGTTCAGCAGTCTGTTTTGCCATTGCCAATGCGGATTCAGGGAGACCAGATAGCTGTGATTTATGAGTGATTCTTTTATCCCAGCCATTAGTTGCATCCAATACGTTATTTTCATAACTGGATTTTAATTTTGAAAGTTGTTGCCTGATTTGTTTAAATTTATTTTTTTTATGATCATCAAGATCAATCCCGGAAAGGTGAAAATCTCGTTGTTTATTTTGTAAAATTTTCTTTTGTGCCGGACTTAAGTTGTCATATTGATCACTGTCAATAATGGATTTTATGGCCTGGTAAAGACGATTATTTTGACCAATTTCAGTATGGTAGTCACTTAATAAGGGCAGGCAGTGTTCATAAGCCGCACGCAGCTCATCTGAGTTTTTAACTGAATTTAAATGGCTTACAGGAGACCAGGCGCGATTGAGTCTATCATCCATTTCCTGTATTACCTGTAAAAGGTTATCCCAGGTAAAAACTGTGCTTGAATCAGCTAATAAGTCAATTAATTGCTGACGGTTCTCAGATAACAGGTGTTCGATAGCCGGTATTACGTGTGTTGCTTCAATCTGTCCAAAACGGGGCAGACCACTAAAATCCAATAAAGGGTTTGTCATAAAATTTCCAGTTAAAACAGCTTTGCCTGTAGACTGATAGTGTTTCAGAATAAAAAACTTGAGTGATTTATTACTAAAAAAGACACTAAGGGCCTATAATTCACTATTAAGTCAATTTATTTACTCAGTTTAACTATACTGAATCTCCAATGATTTATACAGGATGTTGTTGTGTTAATTTCAATAAGCAATTTTTCGAGTGACCATTATATTAAAATGACATTTTTAATCCGTCGAATAATTTATACTGCATGCCTGCTTTTATGTCTTTGCCCGTTTTTGCTCATGGCAGAGGATGATCAGATCTATAATCAAGGGGCTTTATATTTTTCTAAGGGTGATTATACCACTGCGCTTAATCTTTGGATGCCTTTGGCAAAAAAAGCCAATCCTGCTGCACAATATTCAATTGGTTTGCTTTATGACCAGGGTAAAGGGGTCAGCAAAGATCCAAAGCGGGCTTTAAAAAATCTGAAACTTGCTGCAGAAAAAGGTTTGCCTGCTGCTCAATATTATTTAGCCATCAAATACTATGCGGGTTTAGATGTTGAAAAAGACACGATTAAAGCACGCCAATTATTGCTTAAAGCGGCACAACAGGAGCATCTTCAGGCACAATTTCAAGTAGCCAGCCTTTATGCTAAAGGAGAAGGTGGTGCTCAGAATCAACAACAGGCCACTTATTGGTTCAGCAAAGCATCTGAAAGCGGCTATGGTCCGGCACAGCATAGTCTGGCTGCTCGTTATCTCACCGGCAATGGCATATCTCTGGATCTTGATAGAGGGATTTTTTGGCTGAAAAAGGCCGCGGATCAACATGATACAGATGCGCTGCGTGATCTGGCTTATATGTATTTTCAGGGTATGGGGGTGAAAAAAGATTATCAGCAGGCACAGGATTTATTACGATTACCGGCAGAGGACGGCAGTGCGTTAGCCCAGTTCTTACTAGTACCTCGACACATTAGTTTTGATCAGTTGAATTTTCATTTTAACAGTGGCAATTGTTCAACAGTCAGCAAAACTTCAAGGCTCC
>JAHXHI010000412.1 GCA_025656775.1 gamma proteobacterium symbiont of Bathyaustriella thionipta | reverse complement strand
TAAATTTTAAGAAAGCTGAATATGATTTTGTATGGCCTTTTTTTTAGTTGAATGCTAAAAAAAGGCTATTTACGGATGGACACTAATTAGACATGTGGCTCGTAAAAGTAAAAAACAATGCTACAATTTTTTAAGCACATTAAAATGGGTAATAGCAGAAATGTCAGGAATACCAGATTTAACGTTAATCATCGGTAATAAAAATTATTCGTCATGGTCACTCAGACCATGGTTCTGGATGAAACATCTTGGTATTCCCTTTAAGGAAAAAAGAATACCGCTTTTTACAGAACAGACCAACCCCCGGTTAGCGCAATATTATTCTAATTATAAAGTACCTGTTTTGTTAGATGGAGCGTTTATTGTCTGGGATTCAATGGCTATTTTTGAATATTTAGCGGAGAAATTCCCAGAATATAAAGGCTGGCCTGAATCATTTCAAGACAGAACGATGGCACGCTCGATGTGTGCAGAAATGCATTCCAGTTTTACCGCATTAAGAGATGAACTGCCGATGAATTGCCGAAAAACATTTTCTTCAGTTAAGCTCTCAGATAAAGCCTCTGAAGATATTGAACGTATCACAGCACTATGGCGTTATTTTCGTCAGCGATATAAGAATAAGGGGTCCTGGTTATTTGGCAACTTTTCAATAGTTGATGCCATGTATGCACCTGTGGTACTGAGATTTAAAGGTTATGGTATTGCCCTGAATAACATTGAACAGGAATACTCAGACTATATTCTATCTCAGAAAGCAATTATTGAATGGTGTGAAACTGGAAAAAAAGAAAGTGAAATTATTCTGATGGATGAAATTGATGTCAACTGACAGAAACCAATAGTAGCTTCTCCAATCAGCCTGTTTTGGTGCCACTTCTTTTATTCACAGATTCGGTGCATTTAGTCCTCGTCTTCCAGATCAATATGGGCTTCAGGAGGTAAATCATTGATAAAGTCCGTAATCATCCGGACATGTTCTGCTTCCTCATCATGCAATTCAGAGAATAGCGCTTTAACCTCAGTGTCATTCACATGGGAAAGTGCCTCATCGTAGAAAGCATAAGCCTTCTCTTCTGAAGACAGTACCAGCTGGAAAGCCTTGAATGGAGACATATTCCAACGAACAGAACCAATTTCAGGTGCCTCCACATCGAAAATAGAGTCTTTATTTACCGCAACAGGTGCATTACCAAATAATGCTTTTCGTTGCTGTGTTAATTCATCTGCATGTTTTTTTTCGCTCTCAGCCATCTTTCTAAACACAGAAGCAGCATCATCGGGGTATCGGTGTCCCAGTTGATTAGTAAAGAGCGTGTATCGTTCAAATGCCTCAGCCTCTACCAGGATTGCAATATCAAGAGCATCCATGAGCGTGAGCTGAGAGAAGTCGATATTTGGGAACATAATGTCTCCTTGATGGTTACAGATTTATTTATTCATAAAAAAGTCCGTTTAAACGGACAGCTTATAGCTAATTAATCTGAACTATAATAGAGCTCTATTGCTATCAAATCAATAACTATAGAAAAAATAACAATTCTAAATAATGCACATTCATACTCTTATTTCACGAGTGAGAGTGACCACATAATAACCTGGAAATTCAATCATCTATAAGCAATCATATATTTTGTAAAAGAGAATGGCTTAAAATAGTGGAAAAAAGGAATTAAAACCAGTCAGTTAGAAGGGTAAAAAGCAGAAAAGTTGATTTCATGTTTTTCTGGCGGCTCTTATTGAGACATTTTAGAAATCAACTCAGATGAGGAACTGATCGGGGTACTACATTGAAATCCGGAACAAATATAAGCAACGCCATCACCCTGAGCGCGACGTTCAGACAAGCCTTCTGGTAAGTCCTTACAGCTATTATCAATCGCCAGGCAAAGCTGTTTAGGCGCATATCTGTTCTGACAAATAGTCTGCCACCCATTAAGCACCTTTTTTGAACCACGAAGTACAATTATCTGGGGTGGAAACAGCATATCTTCTAATGCCAACAATAAGCTGGCATGTCCATAAGGCATTTGTTTCAATCTTGGCCATGCTGCACGAATTGTTCTTTCTGCCGCATGAATGTACTGAGTATTACCCAGAATATGGCCTAATCGACCTAAAGCAAATGCTGCAACAGCATTGCCACTGGGAATGGATTCATCTGAAAAAGATTTGGTTCGAGATATCAGGCTTTCATGGTGGTTGGCAGTAAAGAAAAATCCTCCATTGTCCTTATCTTCAAACTCCAACAGGAGCACGTCAGCAAGCTGAATAGCAAAATTCATATCTTCAGTTTTCCAGCGTGTTTGCAGTAATTCAATCAATGCATCCAATAAGAAGGCATAATCATCAAGATAAGCACTTAAACGCGCCTGACCATCTTTATAGGTAGCCAGCAGACGGTTATCAACCCATAAAGTCTGTCTGATAAATTCGACTGATCTTTCAGCAGCCTCAATATACACCGACTGATTGTCTGAGCTCTGAAAAAGCCGCCCCGCTTTAGCCAGTCCCTTAATCATTAAAGCATTCCAGGAAGTCAGTATTTTTTCATCTCTTCCCGGTTTTATACGTTGCTCACGCTGCTCAAACAAACGCATTCGCGCTTTATCCAATAATGAATCAAACCCTTCAGTTGACAGACTAAACTGCTCTGCCAGCTCATCCCTTTCTTTATAAATATGCAGATTCCAGGCGCCCTCAAAATTACTGTTTCTATCCAGACCATAATGTGCAGCCAGAATCGGATAGAGCGGTTCATCTGACTGAAGAATTTGTTTCACTTCGTCTCTATTCCAGACATAAAATTTACCCTCCTGCCCTTCCGTATCCGCATCCAGAGTCGAATAAAATCCGCCTTCCGGCGATTGCATTTCCCTGATAACCCAATCAGCAGTCTCTTCTATCGTACGTTTAAATAGAACCGAATAAGCCTCATCACACCCTTTTGATGTTTCTTTTGACAACTGCCAGGCATCACAATAAACACTTAACAACGGTCCATTATCGTAAAGCATTTTTTCGAAATGAGGAATCATCCAGTAGTCATCCACCGAGTATCGGCAAATTCCACCACCAAGTTGATCATAAATGCCGCCTGAAGCCATTTTTTTCAGGCTATACAGGAGCATTTCAAGTCCATCTGTATCTTCATGATTTTGCTGTGCAGCCAAATATTGATAGCGCATCAAACTCTCAAGAATGCTCAGATGTGGAAACTTTGGTGCTTTCCCAAACCCTCCATTGAGTGAATCATAAGCTTGTTTAACTTCTCCCCTGAAACGATTAAATGGCACAGCATTAATTTCTTCCTGATCATTATTATGGGGTTCTTCATAATCTTTTAACGCCTGTTTTAAAGCATTCTTAGACGCACGGACTTTTTCCTGGTTGGTATGATAATAATCGGATAACTGTTTTAGCAGTTCGGGAAATGCAGGCATTTGATATCGTGCCTCAGCTGGAAAGTAAGTACCGGCATAAAAAGGCAGTTGATCTTCAGGTGACAGAAAAAGAGTTAACGGCCATCCTCCCGGACGGTTTAGCATTAATTGATGTGAAGTTTGATAAATTTTATCCAGATCAGGACGCTCCTCCCGATCCACTTTGATATTAATGAAGTGATCATTCATTATTTCCGCTATCGCTTCATTTTCAAAGGACTCATGCGCCATTACATGACACCAGTGACAAGCTGAATAACCAATAGAAAGCAAAATCGGTTTATTCTCTTTTTTTGCTTTATCCAGTGATTCTTGATTCCAGGGATACCACTCTACTGGATTATGGGCATGTTGTTGCAAGTAAGGGCTGGTTTCATTACTCAGTTTATTGGTGTATTTCATCATTATTCACTCACCTGTACTTTAATCTGTATAAACGCTTCCTGTTTCAAAAACATTCCTGCCATTCAATTACAAACACCATAAATGCAATTCATTCTTTGTGCTTTGAGTACGCAAATAATACTATTACCTAAACACATTAATTTTGACCGATTAACTTTTCATATGCCCGATTCAACTTACTTCGGGCACCATCCACATTAAACATCCAGTTAAT
>JAHXHI010000093.1 GCA_025656775.1 gamma proteobacterium symbiont of Bathyaustriella thionipta | reverse complement strand
GAAAATGTAAACTTACTGCGAAAAGTTTATTCCTGTCCTTACTTTATCCCTTGTATAATAATGACTTTTCGGTTCACCGGACTTTGCTGAAAAATATCGAATCAATAATTCACCTACTATATGGAAGTGATTTCATTTATGAATTATAATTACAGCACGTCTTACCAATATCGCCAAAAATATATGAATCTGGACGTTTATAATTTGGCTCTTTGTAAGCACATTTCCTTTGACCTGTTTTTCCTGGGATAGCTGTGAAATATTTAAACAACATTAATTTTATTGAATCGCTTGCAAGAGGGACTCGGCACTACGACCAGAAAGTTATCAAACAAAGTTTATTAGAGGCATTAAACGATTTTTCTTTTGATGCTGATTATGAATTATACCGAGTTTATTCAACCCCTTTAGAAACAACGCTTTCATTATTAGCCGTCGATAAAGATAACAATATCGACATTTTTAAGCATGGCAAGGATTGTGACTCATTTCCTGTATATTTATTCTCTGCCATTAGCAAAGCAATTGAATCCAATACCAACAGTATCATTAACAAGCCAGGTACCACAGAAATTACCCATTATATTTACCCTGCTTCTGATAAAAAAAAGGATATTTATACCGTATTAATTCAAACAACAGCGCATAAGATTGAACCTGAGAATCAACGCCTTGTTTATGGCCTTCTCAAACTCTATTCCAATTACCTGCACCTGATAGAAAAGATTAAACGCGATAATTTAACAAACTTGTTGAATCGGGAAACCCTTGATACTGAAATCACCCAAATTTTAGAACAGACCAGCAATAATCAACTCATCTTCTCAAAAAATTCCCTTTCCTTTACCGAGCAACGTGAAAAATATGAAGATTACAATTACTGGTTAGGTGTTTTAGATATTGATTTTTTCAAAAATATAAATGATGGCTATGGCCATTTATATGGCGATGAAGTATTAATTATGGTGGCACGATTAATCGAAAAAAATGTACGTAAATTTGATCTGGTTTTTCGCTATGGTGGCGAAGAATTTGTCATTATACTTAAATCACATGACAGGGAAGTTGCAAGACTGGCATTTGAGCGGATCCGTAAACAAATTCAAGCCCATTCTTTTGGCAAAATCAAGCAGTTAACCGTTAGCATCGGTATCAATCAGATCATTAAACAAAGCGGTACATCCGAGATTATTGGCTGCGCTGATAACGCACTTTATTTTGCCAAGGATAATGGTCGAAACCAGATTCAATTTTATGAAGAATTGCCTGAACAAAAAATGGCCGAAGCTGATAACAGGGCAGACAATATTGAGTTTCTTTAAGTGAGATTAAAGTGCTTTTCCCGGAAGAGTTTAACACAGGCATCAACCACATACGGGTCAAATAAAACACCCCTGTTTTTCTCAATCTCCTGCAACGCAAAATCAGTGCCCAGACTGGCCCGATAAGGTCGGTGGCTTGCTATCGCCTCAACCACATCAGCCACCGCTATAATGCGTGCTTCTTGAATAATTTCATCACCGATAAGGCCTCGAGGATAACCTGATCCATCTGCCCGTTCATGGTGTTGGTAAATCATATCAGCAACCGGCCAGGGAAACTCTACATCCCTGACGATTTCATAACCGGCCTCAGGGTGAATTTTTATGATCTGAAACTCCAGTTCAGTGAGCTTTCCCGGACGATTAAGGAACTCGGCAGGCACATAGATCTTACCAATATCATGGATCAGTGTTCCCAGCCTGATCCCCTCAATCATATCCTCATGCAGCGCCATCTCCTGAGCTATCGCTACGGCCAAATCAGCCACACGCTGTTGATGGCCGGCAGTATAGGGATCACGTTTCTCAACAGTGACAGAAAATGCCTTGATCATTTGTATTAAAACAGAACGCATCTTGATTGTTGACTGCTGTAGCTGTTCCGTTCGCTTATCGACCAAATCCTCAAGATTAATCTGCATTTTGCGCAGCTGCATATGGGTGTGCACTCTGACCAACACCTCTTCTCGCTGAAAGGGCTTGGTGATGTAATCGACAGCACCCAGCTCAAACCCCTTGACACGATCACCCAATGCATCCAATGCACTGATAAAAATCACGGGTATCTCCTGAGTTCTGACATCATTTTTCAAGCGACGACACACCTCATAGCCATCAATTCCGGGCATCTTGATATCAAGAAGAATCAGATCAGGACAACGCATAGCGACTGCCGCCAGTGCCTGTTCACCATCCAGTGCTGGGCGAACTTTATAGTCGTTGGAAGTCAACATATCCATCAATAGTTTGAGATTGGCATGCGTATCATCCACTACCAGTATTTCGCCATTATTTGTTTTTAATTGGTTATTCATAATAGGTAGAATCAATTTCCCTGATATTCCTTTAACAACTTTTGCAGAGTTTTAAAGTCTAAATTATGAACCAATGCGGCTAAAATACCTGCCAGTCCAGGAGTCTGTTTTTCAATACGTCTATTGATTGCCATAACATTCTCAACATCCAGAGAAAAGACAGCATCCACTAATTCAGACAAAGTCTCATCTGAAAGCATTTTCAGCTCTTTGGCCGTGAATTGTAAATCAATATTGTTGCTATCAGATAATTTAATAATATCACGTTTTGGTAATTCTTTGGACTCAAAGCCAGCTGCTGCGGCCAATTTAACAGGCAAATGAATATGAAATATTGTACCTCTGTCCAATTCACTCTCAAGACTCATTTCTCCCCCCATTAATTGCGTAAAACGCTTTGCCAGAGCGAGCCCTAATCCTGTGCCTGTTTTATTACTTTGCTGATCCCATTGAACAAATGGCTCAAAAATATGCTTTTGAAACGCTTTAGTGATGCCGATACCCGTGTCTTCTACATTAACGTTAAGCTTAACCTCATCATTACTTTCTGATGACTCACAACAAAGATGCAGGCTCACTCCGCCAGATTCAGTGTATTTGATCGCATTATTGATAACAGTACTGATAATCAGATGCAGTTTCTCATAGTCGGCACGAATGAACTGAGGAAGTTTTGATTGATAGTCCACCTTAAAGTCAATGTTTTTTGCTCTGCTGGCAAACAGTCCCTTATCAACCACATTTTCGGCAAGTTTACTCAGCTCAAATGCCTCTGTGCTGAGGGTCGTTAACCCGTTCTCCAGATCTGACATAGCCAACACATCATTGATCAGTGAGAGCTGAAGCAAACCATTATGATTGATAATACTCAGATAATCTCGATGCTTGCTTGAAAGGGTTTGATCCTCAAGCATTTCTTCTGAGAAACCAAGCACCGCATTAAGTGGTGTACGAAATTCATGACTCATATTGGCAATAAAAATTCCCTTGGCTTTATTAGCCGCTTCTGCCGCCTCTTTTGTATCTTTTAACACCATTGTTCGTTCAATTACTCGCTGTTCAAGCTCAGAATTAAGCTGACTCAGCTGCTCTTCCACCTCTTTACGTTGTTCTATTTCATGGATTAATTCCCGCCTGGATGTCATTGTATCCTGAAAATTTTCTGCCATAGTATTCAATGATCTTGCGAGTGAGCCAATTTCATTATTGGAGCGTACATCAGCCCTTGTATCAAGATATCCTTCACCAAGGGTTTTGGCTGTTGTGGCAAGTTTGACTATGGGACTGGCTATCCATTTACCCAGCAACCAGGCAGCCATAGCGGTTAACAGAGTAAAAAAAGTCCCAACAAAAATAATGGCTAACGAGGTTTTATGACTTTCAACAATGGCTTGGTCTTCATTGAGAGAAATAACAATATGCCAGCCTTCACCCTTATTGCCCTTAATATGATCGATGGATTCCTGACTACCGCCAAAAGCCACTTTTTCTGACCCCATGGTAATACCGATGGAAGAAAAGGCCAGCAGTCGATTTTCATTGTTCTCAATAATGATTGCAGTGCCGTTCTCTTTCTTCTGTAATAACTTAACGAGCTCATCGTCTATCTGTTTCGAAAGAGGAATAACTATAGTGGACCCCACTGTCAAGACAACACAATTAAAAAATAAGATATATAATATCCATCATCATTTCTGCTGTCATGCAGCCAGTT
>JAHXHI010000233.1 GCA_025656775.1 gamma proteobacterium symbiont of Bathyaustriella thionipta | reverse complement strand
TTTTCAATATCTAGCCGATAATTTTTCACGAAAACACTTCTTTTTGATATTAAGTTGTTGTTTTATATATCACAAGAAGACCTGCACCCATGGTCAACTGATTCAATTTAAAATTGTTATTGGTAAAATTCCTTTGCTGGAAGCGTGGCACTCAGATCTTTCAGTGGCTGCTTTTTTACAAAATCTGATACTGGGTATTAAACAGTTTTTTTCCCTGTCATTAGATAAAATATCAATAGAAACAAAAAGTGGTAAACTCATAAAAACCCTTGCCAGCGGTTTATTTGTTATTAATCAGAATCAGTCCAGTCGACTGACAAAAGTATTATTGCATAAAAGTTCGATACGTTCTGATAAATTATCACTGATGATTATTTCTCATTTTTCTGCCGTTGAATACTTTCTCTTTTTATTTTCTTTAATCTTTCATTTTAATAAAGAAAATTTATTGCCGCATGCAGTATCGAACATTAAAAGTGAAGAAATTATTATTAATACAGAAACATCTTTTCATAATGAATTTGAGGTTAAAGTCGATGATCATAAAACAATTGATTTTCCATTACATTTAAAGATTATCAGGCATGCAGTAAAGATAAATGCCCCGGAGAATTTTTGGGCACTTAATCCCGTTTCAGTAAGTGATAAAGAAGTGATTCGCACTCATAACTTACCGGATGAAAAAGAAGTCAACAAGTATTATAAAAAGCACCTGCCATTTTTTTCAGTGGCATCCGAAGAGCGTTTTAAAGATCTGTTTTTACAATTACGCAATGATGCTGATATCAGTTCACTTTATCTTGTATTAATGATGCTAAGTACTTTACTGGCAAGCTTTGGCCTGTTTGCCAATAGTGCAGCCGTCGTAATTGGCGCCATGCTGCTTGCCCCCCTGATGTCTCCCATTATCTCATTTTCGATGGGACTACTCAGGGATGACAAAAAAATACTGATAAGTTCATTGATTAAAATTTTATTGGGTATTGTATTGGCGCTATCAGCCTCATCGATATTAACCTTGCTGTTGCCGCAAGTTGAATTAAGCAATGAAATTAAAGCCCGAATTCATCCTAATTTAATCGATCTGGGCGTGGCCATTTTTTCTGGTATTGCCGCAGCATATACCAAGGCGCATAAGGAACTCTTAAACAATCTGGCCGGTGTTGCCATTGCTGTGGCACTGGTTCCGCCACTGGCTGTGGTCGGTATTGGTTTAGGTCGAGGTGAAGCCTATGTTTTTGAAGGGGCACTATTGCTTTTTATGACAAACTTAATCGGTATTACTTTGTCAGCCATTATCACGTTTCAATTTTTAGGTTTTTCAAATACGGTGAAAAGAAAAAAGAATGTCTTACTTATCTTTAGTCTTTTAATGATATTATCCTATCCACTTTATCGCACCTATACGGATAGTATTTTGAGCTATCAACTGACGAAAAACCTAATAGATGAAACTATCATTATTAACCAGCAATCGATTCAAATCGAACAGGCATCCATTGAGTATTTAAATAATCTTAAGATTATTGATATTACTATTGTGCTTAAAAAACCATTGAATGATGATGAATTAAACCTGCTAAAACAGAAAATCAATAGACGTTTCAGCAGCAGCTATCAAATCAGAGTAAGCATGAAATTTATTTTATGAATATAACCAGAATTAAACAGTGAGTGATGTATTGATATAATTAGGTTTCGCTGCTGTTGCATCATTTTTCTGCTTCTATACAGGATATTACACGCTATCTTTTATTTTGATCCCCTGATAGCTATTGGTTATTGATAGTCGATCTTCAATCATTTGAGTGGGGCGCATTTTTTCTTTAGTCCATTGTGGGGCGATGAGTTCATCCCAGCGGCTGGCGACTGCGGTGAGGCGTTGTACGGCAATGTCTGGTGACAGGTATTGTAAAAACAGGATGACTTTTTCAATATATTTATCCAGCTCTACAGGCTTGAACATGCCTTTTTGATACATCTCTGCCAGAGGTGTTTTGCTTAAGACATGCAGGTTATGTAATTTGACATTGGAGATTGGCAGTTGATTAATGATTTGTGCAGTCTGAATGATTTCATCATCGGTTTCATCAGGCAGGCCAAACATCAGATGTATACCGGTATCTACGCCTGTGTGTTCATGTAATTTATTAATGGCATCATAGCCTCGTTGGACGTCATGACCACGCTGCAGGAATGTCAGATGATGATCAAAAAAGCTTTGCAGGCCTAACTCAACCATCACGTAATGACTTTCATGTGTTTTTTTAAGCAGGGGTAATATTCGTGCCGGCAGACAATCAGGGCGAGTGCCCAGAACGATACCTTCTACCTTATCTTCGGCTAAAGCAATATTAAATCGATCTTCGAGTTCGCTCACACGATCAAAGGTATTGGTATAAGACTGAAAATAAACAAGAAATTTATTGGCTTTATAGCGCTTGGCAATTTTACCCCGATTAATAATAATTTGCTCTTTAAGTGCTTTATCGCGTTCCAGATGATAGGCGGCAGAACCCCACTCATCACAAAAGATGCATAATGGCAAACGGCTGTTTGGCTGACGGTTTGGGCAGGTTTCAGCAATGCTTACTGAAACTTTATACACTTTTTCCCCAAAACGATTTTTATAAAACTGGCTAATGGGGAAATAGCGGTGATCGCCCCAATCACTGAAGTCAGTTTTAATGATTGAGTTATCGATTGTCAAATTATATAGCCCAACCTTTAATAAAGTGCTTCACTAATGATTCAATCAATTCTTCTGAGCTACAGGCAGAGTTGGCAAATAAATTGTTATTGATGGAGAGGGTGCAGATTCCATGGACGCTGCTCCAAAGTACCCGGCTGGTTTTGGTGATTTCAAGTTGAGACTTATCAGGGGTTATCGCTTTAAGCTGTCTTTCAATTAAAGAAAAAAGTGCATTGGCCTGATTGAGATACCAGTCAGGTAACTCTCTGTCATTCAGTACATTGTTATCAAAGATTAATTCCCACAGTCCAGGATGAGAATGGGCAAATTGCAGATAAAGATTGGCATAAGCCAGAATATTGTTTTGTGCATCTTTTGCTGACAGGTCAAGCTTTTGACAGTCCTGATAAAGAATGCCTAATGTTCGAGCATTTACATGTAACAGCAGGTCTGGAAGGTTGTCAAAAATCTGGTACAGTGTGCCGACGGTATAGCCCATTTTAGTGGCAATCTGTCGCGTACTGAGTTCACTGGCAGACTTTTCATTGAGCAGTTCTTCTGCTGATTTAAGTGCTAACTCTTTAAGTTCTTCGCGTGAGTGATCGCTGCGTCTGGCCATACTTTTTTCCAATAATAACAGGAGGCTAAAGTTAATTAATTCAACAATGCTTAATAATTGCCTGAAATAATTTATTTGTCAACAGTAATATTAAACAGAGAGTAAAAATTGAACAAGGATGTTACAGGCAGCAGTCCGAGAGGCCGGGTTAAACTGTTTTGGCAGTGACCCGACCTTCGACTTATTTGAACAAGTTACTTCTTATGAAGACCTACTTTTTCTGCTTTAGCTTTCCAGCCGGCAGGAAGGTGATGTGAAATTCCCTTGTGACAGGCGATACAGGAAGATTCATCCGCATCAAAGCTTTCTTCATGTCTTGCAACACTGCGAGGCTCCTGCTTTGCTAAGTCCATAGCCATGGGAGAATGACAGGTTTTACATTCCTTTGAGTCATTTTTGCCCATACGTTTCCATTCACTCATAGCCATATCTAAACGATCTTTCTTAACCTCTTTGCTCGTTTTTTTGCCATTTTTATGCTTTTGATGGGCATGACAGTTATTACAGCCTGCCTGTACTCCAGAGCGATTGATATAATGCACACTCGCCTGAAATTCACTCGCCTGTACGGTATGACAGGACTCACAATCTTCCAGGGCTTTTAAGTCTTCAGCCAGGACTGAAGATGAATAAAAAAGGCCTAAGGTCAGCAGACCAACAGAGCACCATAGAGAGCTCTGTTTGCTTATTAATAGGTAACTATTCAGCATAAATTTAAAAAAAATTGAAAAAAAAAGCTTGACAGAAAAGTTATGTAATTTATTAAAACCGACATGTCTAT
>JAHXHI010000020.1 GCA_025656775.1 gamma proteobacterium symbiont of Bathyaustriella thionipta | reverse complement strand
AAACTGGCTGCATGACAGCAGAAATGATGATGGATATTATATATCTTATTTTTTAATTGTGTTGTCTTGACAGTGGGGTCCACTATAAAGATCCTCTTAATCCTGATATGTTATATTTAATTTAATTTGTTTTTGGAGGAATTAAAGAAAATGAGATATGATAAACATAACTATGCTAAACAGCACCGTAGAGAGTGGTGGTGGCTGTTTTTAACAGCCATTGTGTTGATTTTTTCTCTGAGTGCCGGTGTGCTCAGGTTTTAAATAAGCGCAAAAGACAGTAACTCCAACGAAGGCTGTTAATTCTGGAGATACTGTATATTTCAGTTGTATGTGGTATCAATCAAATTGTTAATGATTAATTTTACATAAACCTTTCAAAACCATGTCGGTATAACTGATAATACCAATAATTTCTCCATGTCGGACAACCGGGGCGCGAGAAAGACCAAATCGTTCAAACATTCGGGCGCAGTAACGAATGTCCATATCCTGACGAATAGTGACGGCTGGTTTTGACATGACTTCATAGACATTCGTTCTGTCAACGGATTTATCACCGGCCAATACAATGCGGGCAATATCTGAAATAACAACAATACCCCATTCATCATGAGCATGGCGTTTGTTGACAATTAATGTTTTCGTTTCAATATGCTGCATTTCATTAAGGGCTTCTTGCACAGTTTTCATGCCATCAACAAAATCTACTTGATGTTTCATGACATCTTTTACCTGGATAAGTGTGGGTTTCATATGATTTCCTCGACTGTTTCGGCTAATTGTTGAATTTGGTGAGAGACACCAACGGCATCTTCAACGTTAATTTGAAAAGCAATCCCAGTTCCCGGTGAATTATCAAATTTGCCGACTTCACTGATTTTTTCTAATACATCACGACTAAGATGTTCTTCTACAAGTAATAATAAAACATCTCGTTGAGTCTCTAATGTCAGACCAAAAAAGGTTTTTGTCTTTTTGATCCCTTCACCACGAGCGTTGTTTATGACTGTTGCACCTGTTGCACCTGCTAAGCGACTAGCGTCTAAAACGGCATCGGTCACATCGTCATTTACTAAAGCAATAATTAATTTAAACTGCATTGCTGCTCTCTCTTTTAATATTTATCAATTTTGAACTGTTATTGGTCATTGCATTCGATTAAGTTATTTTTTCTTTTTCCATACCATTCAGACAGCTGGGCATAAGCAAGTACAGATATAATAGGAAATAAACTGGCAAAAGCAATTAGCCCAAAGCCATCCAGAAGCTCACTACGTCCCGGGACATTTGCTGCCAGGCCAATGCCTAATGCTGCAACGATTGGTACTGTCACAGTGGATGTGGTCACACCACCAGAATCATAAGCTAAAGGTATTATTAATTTGGGTGAATAAAATGTTTGTATGACCACAATAATATAACCACTAATAATAAACCAGTGAAGCGGTAGTCCAGTAACGATACGCCATGAACCCAATGAAATCCCAAATGCCACACCCAACGCAACTGAAATTCTCAAACCCCATATTCCTATGGTGCCACCAGACACTTCATTGGCTTTAATGGCAACAGCCAGGAGTGAGGGTTCAGCAACAGTGGTACTAAAACCGATGGTAAAAGCAAATACATAAACCCAAAAATATTGACTCCAATGGAATTCAATATTTTTTGTCATGGTACTGGTTCCTTCAGCAATCTCTGATTCGATATATGAAACTGATTGACTAATAAACTCAGGATTGGTGAGCTGTGCTGCCATCATTTTGCCTATGGGGAAAAGCGCATCTTCCAGACCTTGAAGGAAGAGGGCCAAACCAAAAACAACATAGAAAAAACCCGTTAATACTCGTTTTAAATTAGGAATTTTTTTGCGTATAACAAAAAATTGAAAACCAAAAATAATACCGGCAATAGGCAGCACATCGGTAATTGTGTGTAAAAATGTCCAGAAAAACTCTTTAAGTTCACCCATTAGTACAACATCCCATAGGCCATAACGAAAATCATTGGTGTGAGAGAAGCAAGTGCAATCAAACCAAAACCATCAAGCATAGGATTACGTCCCTTAATACTGGAAGCCAGACCAATACCTAAAGCGGTCATTAATGGCACAGTAATTGTTGATGTCGTAACACCACCGGAATCATAAGCAATACCAATAATTTCTTTTGGTGCAATAATGGTCATTATTACCACGAGTATATAGCCACCCATAATAATCCATTGAATTGGCCAGCCCTTAATAATTCTTAGGACTCCAATTACGGCAGCCAGCCCGACAGCCAAAGCGACAGTAAACTTGAGTCCCTGAGCATATCGCTTAATGGCCAGATCGGTGGTTTCAATGACACCACCCTGAGCAGCAATACGAGCTGCTTTTTTGGACACGGCAATGAGAGCAGGTTCAGCAACAGTGGTACCAAAACCAAGACAGAATGCAAAAATGAGCAGCCAAAAGACACTGCCCTTTCGGGCAAAGGCAAAGGCCATTGATTCACCAATAGGAAATAAACCCATTTCCAGTCCATAGACAAAAAAAGTGAGTCCTACCACAACCAGAATGGAACCAATGACAATTTTATCCATATTTGGGATGGGTTGTTTTAGAATAAACAATTGAAAACAAGCAATAACCAGAGCAATAGGTGCCAGATCTCGGGCACTGGAAGCAATGGTTTTAAGAAAATGAACAACAGGGGATTTCATAAATCAGTTAAAAATCCTATGGAAAATGGCAAAACATGCGTTTATATCTGTATTTTTATTAATAATAGCGTATCAATCAGGTTAATAATACAAAAAGTCTAAAGCTTTAGCTATAGGTATAGATAGTATTTACCATGATTATTAATTAATATAGGTGTCCAAAATGGTGCAGGTGCTATAGTATAAAAATTTTAGAATCAAATAGGAGTAAATCGACTGCTTTTACTCAAGCTCAGATTATTTTTTAATATGTTCTGGATATCACAATGGCTTTGAGTTATTTTAACTATTAATTCAAGTCTCAATGAACAAAGGAGCATTGTTTTTGCCTGGCGTAATTTGAACATCAAATGTCACCAGCTACAATGATGAATATAAAGCAGTGAGATTGAAATGTTCAAAGATCGTCGTGTTAATTTATATAAAAAGCTGAAAAAAACACAAAAGCCTGTGAGTTAAACGTTCAATGACCAGGGCAAAATCATTGATTAAAAATAATTTTTGGAGAATATAATGTCAATTTCTAGTACAGTCAATGGAAATACAATTAATATTAAAATTTCCGGGCGCTTTGATTTCAGTAATCATAAAGAGTTTCGTGAAGCCTATCGAAACACCCCTGAAGGCAGTACCAATGAATTTGTTATCGATATGTCAGAAACAGAATATGTCGATAGTTCTGCATTGGGTATGATGCTTTTATTACGCGAACATGCCGGCAGCGAACAATCCAATGTATCAATTAAAGATTGTCGCAGTGAAGTGAAAGATATTTTAATGGTATCTAACTTTGATAAATTGTTTAAAATATCCTAGCTCGTAATAGCTATTAACCAATAATTAGTGGCTGATTAGAGAATGTTAAAATCGTAATGAAAATTTTAATTGTTGATGATGATAAAACCAATCGTTTAGTTTTATCAGCCTATCTAAAAAAAGATGGCTTTACTGTCGTTTCAGCAGAGAATGGAGTTGAAGCGATAGAGGTTTTTCAGGCAGAAGAGCCTGCACTTATATTAATGGATGTTATCATGCCAGTGATGGATGGCTATGAAGCGACCAAAAAAATCAAGTCAATGATGACTGATAAGTTCATCCCAATTATATTTTTAACCGCCATGACGGATGAGAAAGCATTAAGTGAATGTGTTGCTGTCGGTGGTGATGATTTCTTAACAAAGCCCTACAACAGAACGCTTCTTAAAGCAAAAATTGATGCACTGGATCGTGTTAGTCAACAGGGCAAGATCATTATAAATGAGAAAAATTGATATAATAAGGGAACTTTTTACATAAACAAGGAGCAGATCAATAAACCATTATGGAGATTGATCCCGTGTCAGCTAATTTTCTCAAGCATTTTTCTACAATTGAAGATCCACGAGTAGAGCGTTG
>JAHXHI010000098.1 GCA_025656775.1 gamma proteobacterium symbiont of Bathyaustriella thionipta | reverse complement strand
GTAAGTTCAAGTCTTGCATTGGAATTGTTATTTGATAAAAAGTTACCTGATTTTATCTGAGATTAAAAATCATGCTGAATAGTTACATAAATCCTAAATAGATAGTAAATACGTTATCAGAAAAGTATTACAGCACTATGACAAGGTCATTTGTTGTATCATGGTCTTTTTTCTCGTTTAAGTGTTGCATAATATGTACCAAAAAACTTAATTTTTAACTTGTTGAAAAATAAGAAGTTAAATTAGCGTTGTTTATATTAAGGACACAATTCCGCACTAAAATGATTCGCAATTGGTTTATCTGAACGTTATTAGTGCACGAGTTAAAAGCCGATTGGTTTTTTTTATCCGTTAGGGCATTCCCTAACGGATAAAAAATAAATGATTTAAATTGGAGAAAAATTTGGACAAGATAATCAAACAAACTCAATGTTGGCTTGATTCCGTGATTATTGAACACAATATCTGTCCATTTGCAAAAAGAGAGCGGGATAAGGGAAGTATTCACTTTTATGTCGATAACAATCAGGAAATAAGTCAGGTACTTGAAGATCTGGTGATAGAATGTGAACGACTCGATGAGCAGCCGGAGATTGAAACCACCCTGTTTGTACTGGCACAGTTTGGGCAGGATTTTAATGACTATCTGGACTTTTTAGATATTGCCAATCAATTGCTTATAGCGCAAGGTTATGAAGGTGTCTATCAATTGGCCAGTTTTCATCCAGAATACTGTTTTTCTCAGACGGATGAGAATGACCCGGCCAATTACACGAATCGTTCTCCTTACCCAATGTTGCATATCATACGGGAGAAGAGTCTGGAAAAAGCCTTAGAAAACTATCCGGATCCAGAGCTTATTCCTGAACGTAATGTTGATTATTGTCAAAACCTGGGGTTGGAAAAACTGCAGGCGATGTTACAAAAGTGTCTAAACAATCATCAATGACTTCTGTGCTCGAGCTGCTCTATGGCTGCCTGTTTTCAAGCTGATTAATTTTTAATATCTATTAGGAACATCAAGTTCGGGCGGCAGTACCTCACGCTCATAGTTAGGGTTGAACATTCGTTCAGGTAAAGTCACCTCTTCACTGGACACATCCTCATAGGGAATTTGTTCGAGCAGATGGTGGATGCAGTTTAGACGGGCACGTTTTTTATCATTACCTTCGATAATGAACCAGGGAGCCTCGGGGATATTAGTGCGTGTCAATGTTTCTTCTTTCGCTTTTGTGTAATCTTCCCAGCGAATGCGTGACTGGAGATCCATTGGACTCAGCTTCCATTGTTTAAGTGGATCGTGGATACGCATCATAAAACGTAATTGTTGTTCCTCATCGGTAATTGAAAACCAGTATTTGATAAGGCGAATACCAGAACGGACTAACATTCGTTCAAACTCAGGTACATCCTGAAAAAACTTTTCGACTTGTTCCGGGCTGGCAAAACCCATGACACGCTCAACACCTGAGCGGTTATACCATGAACGGTCAAAGAGAACAATTTCACCCCCTGACGGCATATGTGGTACATAACGCTGAAAATACCATTGGGATTTTTCACGTTTGGTTGGTTTGTTAAGTGCTACCACATGGCATACACGTGGATTCAGGCGCTGAACAATGCGTTTGATTACACCGCCTTTACCTGCAGCATCACGTCCTTCAAATACGACGGCAATCTTCTCATCAGTATGTACGACCCAATCCTGCAGCTTAATGAGTTCGGCCTGCAGTGTCAGAAGTGATTTAAAATAAGTCGTTCGATCAAGGGTTGGCGGATGTTGTTTCTTATATATCTTGCGAAGTTCCAAAGAAAGTGCCGGTTCAGACATTTCCAGTTCGTAATCTTCGTCAAGCGTATCATTGAGCTCAGCCTGAAGCCAGTCCATATTGTCAACGTGGGTTTTATTGTTCATACTGCTTTACCATTGAGCGAATACAATTAATCGTACTTACCAGTAGAAATTATAGACAAGATTAATCACAATAACAGGTGTTGTAGCATTGTGATTTTTACCTCTGATATGATACTCGCGTAAGCAGCAGGACCGGGTAATGGTAAGTCAGGGGGCTCTGATCGTTAATACGGCACTTTAAATGCCGTAAACAGGGGATAAATGAGTTTAAATAACCGCTGTTATTATTGACAGCATTTATGTTTACTGCAAATAGGGATTGTTTAGTTTTTCATCTTCTAAAGATCCCCCTGGGCCATGACCGGGAACAAATTGATAATCACCTGGAAGCGTGAATAATTTGTTTTTAATCGAAGCAATTAAATCATCATAACTGCCTCTGGGGAAGTCAGTACGGCCAATGGATTGTTTGAAAAGGACATCACCCACCCAGAGTGTTTTGGAGGCATGGTGAATAATAACAATATGGCCGGGTGTGTGCCCTGGCGTATGTAACACCTCGAATCGTTCATTGCCAAGCGTGAGACTGTCACCTTCATTTAACCACTGATCAGGAGTAAAGTTTTTGACTTGAGGAAAATTAAACATTTCACATTGCTGCTGTAAAATGTCCAGCCAGAAGAAGTCATCCTGATGAGGACCAATGATTTGTGCATTGCATTTTGCGGCAATTTCTTCTGTACCGCCCACATGATCTAAATGACCATGAGTTAACCAGATTTGTTTTAGATCTAATTGCTTATTTTCAATCTCTGTCAATAAGACAGAAACATCACCACCGGGATCAATCAAGGCGGCTTCATGAGTCTGATCACACCAAACTAAGGAACAATTTTGTTGATAAGTGGTCACTGGGATTATTTTTTGTTTTAACATTTCGCTTCAATTCTATTAAGATTTTCGGGGTTTAACGCGATTAGTTGCCTGTGCCTGCAGGGGATTATCGGGCCAGAAATGCTTCTTGTATTTACCACGAAGCTCCTTTTTTACGTCATTATAGGTGTTTTCCCAGAAACTGGCCAGATCATCAGTCACCTGCATGGGACGCGAGGCGGGTGATAAAAGGTGTAATAACAGGGGATAACGGCCTTGTAGAATGGCTGGCGTTTGTTGTAAACCAAATAATTCCTGCAGACGAACAGCCAGTACCGGTGAATCAGGTTCACTATAATCAATCGGGATAACTGAACCACTGGGTACGGTTATTTTTTCGGGTGCCAGTTGGTTGAGTTTTTGTGATGTTTCCCAACTGATACCGGCCTTAAGTATCTGATACAAATCCAGTGTTTGCAGTTGTTTGATACTGGACTGTTTAATTAAATGAGGTTCCAGCCATTGCTTAAGATTATTTAGTAAGTAGGTATCTGAAAAATCAGGAAGTTCAATAGAATCCAGTAAATGCTTATGATGACGATTAGTTGTTTTTTGAAACTGCAGGAACTGCACACGTTGTTTGAGATTATTGGCAGACCTGGACCAGGGGAGACAGTTTAGACCAAGCATCTTTACGCCTGCTAATAATACAGGATGTAATAAACGGCTGTTAATGTTGTGATGAGTCTCTTCGCTTAATGTCAGGCTGCCTAACATCATTTTGTTTGAGCTTTCGACCTTTTGTAATTTTTTATTCCATACGATTGAGGTCTGTTCTTTTATGCGGTCAGAAAAATAAGTGTTTAATTGTGTGTATGTGATTGATGAGGCAAGAAAAATTCTTGCTTCTTTTTTTGTCTCATTTTTTACTGATGCATTTAAATGAGGGATCACTAAAAAAGGTTCATGGGATAAAATATCCTGGTGCAGAAAAAATGCCCCTTTATTATTGCTCAGTAAGTAGCGTTGTTCCTTGTTATTACGCAGCTTTGCTATGCGATCAGGATAGGCAAATGCTAATAGGACTCCGACCATATCCTGTGCTGTTTCATGTATATTATTTTTTTCTTTGATTAGCGTTTTGCTGACTGATTGTTTCAGACGTTGAAAATATTCCCTGGCTGTGTGTAAAACGCGCCGGCATTGTTGTTTATCAACCCGGTGTTGTGAAATAGAATGATTGTCTTTTATTTGCTGTAAAATGGAGACGCGATAAGCAATATCGGTGTTTCTGTCACTATTGAAGGTATGTAACTATTCAGCATGATTTTTAATCTCAGATAAAATCAGGTAACTTTTTATCAAATAACAATTCCAATGCAAGACTTGAACTTACA
>JAHXHI010000072.1 GCA_025656775.1 gamma proteobacterium symbiont of Bathyaustriella thionipta | reverse complement strand
GATTTTCTCTTTCTACTCATTTTTAGGTTCCCCATTAGGTTAGCTCTTATATCTTAACCTATTGTCCAGTTTTCGGGGTCCACTATACTTAACGTTAACTTAAGATTTCTTAAGGTTAATGTATTGGAAAAAATAGTTGCAAATTCATAGACAGTATCTGAACTATCTGCTTTGGAGCACCATACAAATATATACCATGTCATAGACGCATTGTGCTTTCCTCATCTATACTTTGTAAATGAACGATATTATATTTGAAGAAATTATTATATTACTAACGCTGGCAGTACTTGCAATAGCCGGCCTGAAACGCTTTAATATCGCTCCTATTCTTGCCTATCTTCTCGTTGGTATGCTGGTCAGCCCCTACGGACTTGGTTTAATTGATGATAATAAAGACGTTCGCTTCATCGCTGAATTTGGTGTTGTTTTTCTTATGTTTACAGTGGGGCTGGAGTTTTCTCTGGCAAAACTCATTGCCTTAAAAAAAGAAGTCGTTGGTCTGGGAGGCTCTCAAGTCCTTATTACTTCCTTTATTGCTGGCTCCATTGACTGGTATTTCAGTCAAAACCTCAAAGAAGCCATTATTATCGGTGGTATCATTGCACTCTCATCAACGGCAATTGTGACCAGGCAGCTATCTGAACAGTTAGAGCTTAATTCACGACACGGTCACCTTGCGATCAGCATTCTTATTTTTCAAGATATTGCAGTCATCCCCTTTCTGGTATTAATTCCATCATTTGCTGGTAATGAGCCGCTATTATTATCGCTTGAAATTAGTACTTTATTAAAAAGTACGGTTATTTTATTGTTAATGCTGGCCATAGGACACTGGATTTTACGTCCTTTATTACGAACGATTGCTAATATCCGTTCTGCTGAATTATTTACGCTTTCCGTTTTATTAATCGCTTTAGCCGCTGCCTGGGCTACTCATAGAGCCGGTTTATCATTGGCTCTGGGTTCTTTTATTGCTGGAATGATGTTAAGTGAAACCGAATACCGTCATCAAATTGAAGTCGATATACGACCGTTCCAGGATATATTGCTGGGTCTCTTTTTTATTACCGTTGGCATGCTGCTGAACCTGCATGCCCTGTTACCTCAGTTACATTGGGTCATACTGGTGGCCATGTTATTAATTATAATAAAAACCTTAATTATTACCCTCCTGAGCTATCTCTTTGGCGCAAGCCCGGGGGTATCATTTCGCACAGGACTGGTTTTAAATCAGGGCGGTGAATTTGGTTTCGCTCTTTTAACGCTGGCATTAACCTACGACCTGCTTGAACAGAAAACCACTCAAATTGTACTTTCTGCAATTATTCTCAGCATGATGTTAACCCCGTGGATTATTCATAACAATGGTCGCTGGACCAAATTTATTTTTAATCGCAGTTATCGTTCCAATCGTCAGGCCATTAGCCAGAAAGTTGAGCATTGCAGTAAAACACTCTCAGATCATGTCATTATTTGCGGTTATGGGCATATCGGACAAAATATTGCGCGTTTTATTGAAGAAAAAAAACATCATTACATTGCCCTGGATCTTGATATTATACGTATTCAGGAAGCACAGGATGCAGGAGAAATGGTTGTTTATGGTGATCCCACACATAAAAGTATCTTACAGGCAGCTGGCGTGACTAAAGCGCATGCCGTACTCATCACCATCAAAAGTAGCCCTGCCGCCAAGAAAATTATTGCTCAGATTCGTTCCTTAAATAAAGAAATCCCTATTCTGGTACGCACTATTGATGAAGGAAAATTAGACGAGTTATATGCTGAAGGTGCTACAGAAGTCATTCCTGAAACCCTTGAGTCATCCATTCTTATGGCGTCACACCTTCTGGTACACCTTGGAATACCACCGATTGAAATTACTCAGGATATTTCCAAAGCACGCAAAGACAGGTATAAATTTTTACGCGGTTACTTCCCGGGAGAACAAGCATCACATGAAGAATCCAGAAAAAATAATGAACATATTAACACCTTAGTCTTACACCCTGGCGCTAACGCCATTGGCAAGAAAATTGGTCAAATCAACCTGGGAGGACGCAACATTGTTTTTACCGCATTACGACGTGGCGGAATACGCGGTAAACAGCCTTCTGCTGAGCTGTTATTAAAAGAAAATGATATTCTGGTCATGTATGCCAGGCCAGAAGACCTTGAGTATATCAAAGTCGAATTAATGACCGGGCATTAAGCGTTAAGCATTAAGCATTAAGCATTAAGGATTATTGTGCGGCAACTCTGGCTTCGATATATTCAATTGCTTTTTTCATTCTGCTTAAGCAGCGCTCACGGCCAATGAGTTCTAAAGTCACATCAATAGAAGGTGACATACCGGCCCCTGTCACAGCAACCCGTAGAGGTTGTGCAACCTTACCGAGTTTTAATTCCAGTTCTTCGGCCACATCCAGAACAATTTGATGTAAGACTTCACCATTCCAGTCACTGCTTGCAGTAAAGCGTTCCAGCATTTTCTGCAGGGGTTCAAGCGCAGCAGCTTTGAGATTCTTTTTGGCTGCCTTTTCATCAAATTCAGCAAAGTCTTCAAAAAAATAACGACTGCTTTGCGCCATTTCTAGCAATGTTTTACTGCGTTCTGACAAGGCTGTGACAATATCAGCTAACACTGGACCATTATCAGTATTAATACCTTGTTTTTCCATGTGCCATGCCAGATGCTCAGCCACATGCTCAGGATCACCTTCTTTGATATAGTGCTGATTTAACCACAGCAGTTTATCCGGATTAATTGAAGAAGCAGACTTATTAATATCATCCAGCTCAAATAATTCAATCATTTCATCAATGGAAAAAATTTCCTGATCACCATGAGACCATCCCAGACGCACAAGATAGTTCAATAAGGCTTCTGGCAAATACCCTTCTTCACGATAATTCAGCAAATTGGCCGCACCATGACGCTTGGATAATTTAGCACCCTGCTCATCAAGAATCATTGGTAAATGTGCATATTCAGGGATTTCAGCTCCCATTGCTTTGAGAATGTTAATTTGTCGAGGCGTGTTATTCAAATGATCATCACCACGGATAATATGGGTCATACCCATATCTAAATCATCAATAACCACCACCAGATTATAAGTCGGCGTGCCGTCAGCACGAGCAATAATGAGATCATCCAGCTCTTGATTATTAATAACGATCTTACCTTTCACATGATCATTAATAACCACATTACCATCAATACTGGTTTTAAAACGAATCACCGGTTCAACATCAATTTTGTCGGCAGGAGGCATAGTAATAGCACGGCAACGGCGATCATAACGGGCTTTTTCTTTGTTAGCCATCTGCGCTTCACGCATGGCATCCAGTTCTTCTCTGCTGCAATAACACTTATAGGCATGACCGTCATCAAGAAGTTTCTGAATCACTTCCTTATAGCGATCCATACGTTCAGTCTGATAAAACGGGCCTTCATCATGATTGAGCCCCAGCCACTGCATCCCTTCTAATATAACGTCAACCGCTTCCTGAGTAGAACGCTCTCTATCCGTATCTTCAATACGTAAGACAAATTTTCCCTGATGCCGTTTAGCATAAAGCCATGAAAACAGTGCCGTGCGGGCACCACCAATATGTAAATAGCCCGTTGGACTTGGAGCAAAGCGTGTTCTTACAGTCATTTTGTCTCTCAGAAGGAAAAAAGAAACATTTTACCTGATGGGTCATATTAAATGAACACTCTTATGACTGTTTTAAAGTAAAAAAATGCTCACTTTCGTATATATGATATTGCTAAATAGTCCTAACTAATTGATTTTTTAATCAGCGGAATTAAGGGTTCCGGAAGTTTAAGATCACCAGATAGTGCAAACTCTTTGCCTTTTTCAGACATTTTATTCCAGGTACGAAGGATGATCTCTATCCATTTTTGTTCACTATATTCAGGATGTTTATCAGCAAAGGCCTGCATATAATGTTCAATAAAAACCAATGCGGCAATATCTTCCACTAATTGCGTATCAGGGTTAGTTTTGAGTGATTTCTTACCCACCGCCTTATTGACACGTTGAGGCTGTAGAATTACTCCAAAAACACCTTTTTTGACATAAAGCATAATGCTAACGATTTAATTCAGCCTTTCTCTTGAGTG
>JAHXHI010000388.1 GCA_025656775.1 gamma proteobacterium symbiont of Bathyaustriella thionipta | reverse complement strand
TACCCTTGTAAAAATACCTTGGGGGTTTGGGGGCAAAGCCCCCATAAAGATAAATTCAAGAAAATGCGACAGGTTGGTTGACATCTAGCGTCCTTAGACAAGTAACTTTTTTTAATCAAATCAAGCTTTGTGTCAATAGCTCTTGCCTGTATAAGCACAGGAGCTGCTTTTTCATGTTGTTTTCTGGCACTGATTAATTGAACTTGTGCCAGAGCAACACGATTGATTAATTTTTTTTCATTGCCGCATTCAATCTTACTTTTATTTTTAGCCGCGTTGAATTGTTGGACGACAATTTTCTGATGTTTCTCTAACTCATCAAGCTGCTGAATGTAGGGTCTTAATTTTTGTACTGATAGTATTTTTTTTAATTCTTTTTTTAACGGTTCCTGTTGTGATTGTTTCGTTTTCAACGCCACTAAAGTAGATTTTATTTCATGGCATTCTTTATCGAGAATAGTTTTATCTTCGTGCCACTGCAACAGGGTACGGTAATTTTTTATTGTGCTCTGGCTTACTTGTATATTTTCTTCCAGTTCTGCTATTGTTATTTTTAAATCATTTCTTTCATTATCCTGAAGTGGAATCTCCAGGTTCATTTTTTCCTGGATATTTTTTAATAACCGATCTTCTTCCTGAAATTGTCGATAGGCTGCAATGGATAATTGTGAATAGATTTCTGTCCCTGTTATACGTTCTAGTAATGATGAACGTTCATCACTTTTGGCTTTTAAAAAAGCCGAAAAATCACCCTGGGCAAGTAAAACTGAACGTCTGAACTGCTCAAAGGTCAGGCCAATCCGGTCACTGATCTGTTCAAGCGTATCACTTTTATTTTGCCCGATAATTTCTTCAGTGCTCAGGTTTTTAAATGTCAGCGATTGTTTTTGTAAACGACCACTGATGTTATTTCTTGCCCGTTTAATTTCCCAGCGAGCTTGATAACAGTGTTTATCCAGACCCACAAAATCAACTTCAGCATAAGCACTTGCCGTACCTCGACTCATAATAGAGCCGACATCATTACTGCCTATTCGTTGATTTTCTTTCTCATCACGACGCCCGACTTTAACATGAGAAGTCCCTAACAAACGCGGAATTTTATCAAATAGAGCCAGACACATCGCATCCAGCAAGGTACTTTTTCCTGATCCGGTATGTCCGGTAATCGCAAATAAACCTGCCTGCTGCAACGGTGCTTTATTCAGTGCGACTTCAAATTCACCTTTAAGACTCGCCAGATTTTTGCCTCGAATGGCCAGAATTCGCATTATTTATTTTCCTCTACTGACTCAAGCAGTTGATGAAATAAGGCTAAAATATTATCGGATGCCTGCTGATCAAATGTCCTTCGATAACACTGTTGAAAAACAGCTTCAGGATGTAGTTCTTCCAGGCGAGTTTGCTGTTTTTCTGCAAGCGCTTCACCTTTACCTGGGTAGTTTACGCTCAACTTTAATAGTCGCACCGCTTTATCTTCCAGCATAGTTTCAATTTTCTGACGTAATGACGGTTCAGGCTTATCCAGCTCAACTCTCACTTCCAGCATGGGTTCATCAAATCGTTCACGATTCTCGCGAGTCTCAAAGTGCTGTTCTTTTATCAGTTGCTCAATTGTTTTCAGACTGGCATAGCCCCTATTGGGAATTGATTTAATTGCCACTGCACGTGGAATATTAATTTTTTCAGTGGCTATTTTTTTCTTGTTTGTCTGTTCAGAACCTGAAATATTAATTTGTTTGATTTGATGTTGATAATTTCTCTCTGTAAATGATAACGGAATGGGCGAGCCACTATAATGAATACTAATATTTTTATTACTGCTCACTTTTTGCGCCTTATGAAGATGTCCTAAAGCCACATAATCAATTTCTTCATTAAATATATACGCAGGTAGTGCATGTTGATTACCGCCTAAAATTCGCCGTTCACTCAATTCTGATAATTCAGTACCGACCATGTAACAATGCCCCGTTACGATTTGAGCAATCGAGTCAGGTAAATGGTGCACTTCTTTATAGTTTTGCATGGTGGCGTACAATTGCTGATAAAGTCGTTCAACACCCGCAATGAGTGGATCATTATCCTCTGAAACAGGTTCTTCATTATTAATATCGGTATTTCGAATAAAAGGCATTGCACCGCAAATGGCTTTAACATCGCCGTTTTTATCAGTTAACGGCATCATTAAACGAGACCAGTCAATGGCACTCTTTTATGATTTTCTGTTCTGCCGATAAGTCAGACCACCAATCACTTTAATACCCAGGTTTTCAAGTATTTGCGATGGTGCATCTAATCTCGATGCCGAGTCATGATTACCGCCGATGATAATGATATCTAAAAGTGGACTGCACTGTTTTGCTTTGATGAGAAAATCATAAAACAGGCTTTGTGCATTAGCAGAAGGATTTGCCGAGTCAAAAATATCACCTGCAATGATTAAAGCATCTGCCTGAGTGTATTGTATTTTCGCTATCAACCAGTTTAAAAAAATACGATGTTCATAGTTTCTTGCAATACCATGCAAACGATGCCCCAAATGCCAGTCAGCAGTATGTAGAACCTTTATCATTTTTTACTCTTTGTGGATAATTTGCAGTGATTTTCTTATTATTTGCATTAATATCGTTTAATGTTACGATAATGTTACAGTATTCTGAAATATTTACATATAATAATCAGTCATGTTCTCCTGAGAATTAAATCAAAAGAGCGCTTTATTTTGACTTGATTTATATCGTTTTACCAAATTAATGATTGGGGTCCAAATGTTACGTGATTCACTCAGCATTTTAGTTGTTGATGATATGAAATTCAGCTGTGAATTTATTCGCCGTGCTTTAAATAAAGAAGGTTATGTTCATGTAGATGTCGTCAATAATGCGCCTGAAGCACTGCTGCGTCTAAAAGAAAAGCCTGTTGATGTTGTGCTGGCTGACTGGCTGATGCCTGAAATGGACGGCCTTGAGTTAACCCAGAGAATTCGCCAGCTAGATGAAGAGCTGAACCATTATACCGGCATTGTCTTATTAACCGCTAAAGATGATATTGCATCAATTCGTACCGCGTTTGAAGAAGGCGTTGATGACTATATTGTTAAACCACCTAATCAAATTGAACTGGCCGCCAGAATTTATTCCAGTGGTCGTGTTGCAAATATGCAGAATGACTTATTACAAACCACTCAAACCTTGCGCCGATTATTTGAACTAGAGTGTAAAGTGGATAACATTACCGGCCTGGGTCGTCTGGAAGATACTCACAAACGTTTAAATTCTTTATTGAAGCAAACACACTCAAGAGGCGGAGCAACCTGCACCGCTATTTTAAAAATAACCGATCTTGAGGAAGTGTCTGAGCAATATGGTCAATTAGTTTATGAATAAGTCCTCAGCGGTGTTGCCAATCGCATATGCCGTCAGGTACGTCCTCTGGATTTAGTGGGGCACATCAATAAAAATGAATTTTTGATTGCCATGTACAGTGACAGTGAAGATGATGCCCGCTGCCGAAATTTTAAGCGAATATTACAGGATTTGAATCGTCGTTCCTATAAATCCACTAGCGGATTTATTAATATTCGCTGCGCAATGGCAATGGCAGTGACCAAAAAAGATGATGATATTGACGTGTTAAGACACTCATTAATAACATTCATAAAAACCTGTATAAATCAATTGAGATGGGTTATGAAGAAGTTGCAACCTGAACACCTCATAATAAAACGACGCTTATATTTTACTCACCTACTGTTTATTTTCCTTTTGCAATCTATTTGTCTGGTCAATAGTTTTGCTGAAACTGAGAATAAAACATTAGTGACAACGGCTGATATCAGCACAGGCATACTCCAGACTGAACAGGTTTTTATAGGCAGCATTCATTTTTCACAAACGTCATTACTCGCCTCCAAAACCCAGGGAATGGTGCTTAAAGTCAATTTTGATACCACGTCAAAAATGCACCAAGGTGATGTGCTTGTTGAACTGGATCATGAAATACTGGACTCAAAAATCAAAGCACTTCAGGCTTCACTCAAAGAACTCAAGTTATTAAAAGAAAAATCGTAACTATTCAGCATAAATTTAAAAAAAATTGAAAAAAAAAGCTTGACAGAAAAGTTATGTAATTTATTAAAACCGACATGTCTAT
>JAHXHI010000116.1 GCA_025656775.1 gamma proteobacterium symbiont of Bathyaustriella thionipta | reverse complement strand
CCTTAAGCGAAAGCGTAAATTAGCTGCTCTGGATGATAATTTCAGGGCTGAAATTTTATTAGGGCAGCATTTATAATGCTCTTACCCTGCCAGTCCCTCCAGATAGAGAGTCACTGGATCTGTTTTATCTATTTTTAGGAAGTTGGAGTATTTATCATTGTTTTGAACTCGTCTGGTTAATGTGCATTAACATAACTGGACTGTTTTGGTGTGGTTTTTTGGGGTTAAGTGACAGATAGGTGCGCAGTTATGTTCAACGTGCTTTGAACCGTGGAGAAGCCTATCATCAGTTACGCCGTGCGGTGAGTAATGTCAATGGTGACCAATTCCGGGGCAATGGTGATGATGAGATTGCACTTTGGAATGAATGTGCCCGACTGGTGACAAATGCTATCATATACTTCAATTAAGCAATACTCAGTCATTTATTATTAAGCTTCGAGCATCAAGAAAACGAGGAAATGGCTGACATTGTAAAACAAGCATCACCGGTTGCTTGGTTGAACATCAACTTAAAGGGACAGTACAAATTTGAGCTAAGCGAAAAATTACCATATCTGGAAGAATTAATGAGTTCAATTGAGGGATATTTACCGGTTCAGTTCAGAAAAAGTAATACTCCTCTGAAACCCTTAAGTGACAGGCAATTTGGAAGGAAGTGTCGTTTTTGGACGGAAAATCCCCAGTACCCCTACTGGTATTTCAATATTAATACGCTCTTTTTAATCCATTACTATTTCTCTAAAATATCATCAAAAATACCATCACTACAGCCTTGTGCAATTCTTTCAAGTATTTGGCTAAAGCGGAAAAAACCTGGATACTCTTCACAAAGATAATTGAATTCCTCAGTTGGCAAAGAATCCATTAACGTTTTAAAACCATTCATCCAGTCAGGCATTAACCCAACAATAGCTTCATCCTCATCGGTTGATGTTTTTTGATTAATAATTACATTCACCACTTGATCATTTATTAATGAGGCTATCTGTCTTTGTTGATTAGTAATATTCAATGATGTCACCACTATACCTTTGAGCAAATAATTTAATAAGAATATTTATTCGAGTGCTTTAGAAATACTTTACCCGACTCAATTCCTTGAGCAAAACTGGCCGACAATAGCATAGCGTAAAGTTTGGGTCTAAAATGACCATCCTTAAATACAGCTTCATATTCTTTTGAATTTAAAAAACCTGTTGGACAATCATCACTGATTTGACCCTCATTATCATTAAAATATTGAATAGCTTCAATAATTCCTTGATCAGAATTATCATTATCTAATGCCAATACTTTTAGAATATCAAATACATGATCTTTAATTGCTTGATCGTATTCTTCTTCCATAAAGTCATAGAAATCTGGATGCTGTTCATTTAATACGGGTTTGTGTTCTGTACCTAAACAGCATTTTTTGTACTTTTTACCACTACCACAGGGACAGGGATCATTTCTTCCTATTTTCATAATTCATCTCCAACTCAACTTATTTATTTAAGAGTGAGTTTTAATAATCTCTAATATATTAAAAGCTTTAATTCTTCATTTGTTTTAGTGATCAAAAACCAATATAATGAATTGCTAATTAACTAATTAAGGATGATTAATATGCTACATTTTATTAGCAAGACAATAGAATACCTAATTGTATTTATCTTTGGAACATTGTTTGTGCGCTACGCTCCTGGTGGTCAAGAATTGATGAACGTGATGGATCAGGTTGTCAATTCCGTCGCCTCATATAATTACGTTGCGTTGTATGAACGATTCCTTTCTTTTATTCAGACTTAAGCAGATCATCTAAAGTCATTTCATAGGATGAAACAAATACATCCAGAAAATACTCCACTTCGGGCATTTGCAGATCCTGTAGTTTCGTCTTGATCTGTTCAATGGCCATGGAAAATTCACGATTACCATTATCGACTTCATACTGGCACTTTAAATAAGCCGAAAGTGTATCGGCTGCTTTAATGATTGCATGAACCTCCTGTTCCTGTTCTGTTTCATCGACATAATAATGATAATCCGCTTGCAATTCTTGTGGTAGTAATTTGATCAATTCAGCTACGGCCTGACGTTCGATCTTATGATAAGATTCAGTGATCATTGGTGAGTGATATTTTATTGGGGTTGGTAGATCCCCTGTGATGACTTCACTGGCATCATGATACAGTGCAGCAGTGGCAATTTTCTCTGGATTGATCTGGCCATTGAAGTGGCGATTTTTTATTATCGCCAATGCATGGGCAATAGTCGCTACTTCCCAAGAATGCTCCATGACATTTTCTGGTTCTATATTTCGTTTCAATCCCCAGCGTTTGATCCAGCGAAGACGACTTAAATAGGCGAAGAATTTACTTTGCATGATTTATGTTAACCTTAACTTCCTAGATGACTTCATGATTGATTCCGTCTCCATTTTATTTATGTGCAATATTATCCTTGTTTGCAGCCTGTATGCGATAGACGCTGGCAATACCAATATTTAATTTTTCAGCAATGGCCTCTCTGGTCATATCGGTTTTAAGCAATTCTAGGACTTGGGGTGTTTTATCTCTTGCTGTTGGCTTTCGACCTTTGTATTTACCTTCTTTTTTAGCTTTAGCAATGCCTTCCAGCTGTCGTTCTTTTCTTAAATTCGTTTCAAATTCAGCAAAGACTCCTAGCATATCTAAAAATGCTTTACCTGCAGCAGTACCTGTATCAATCGGTTGTTCCAGTGCTTTTATTTCAATGCCATCAGTTTTTAAATCATGAACCAGGTTCTGTAGATCTCGCAAACTTCTGGCCAGCCGATCTATTCGAGTCACCACCAGAGTATCACCTTCTCTGAGGTAGTCTATACACTGCTCCAGTTTACTTCTTCCTTTTAAAGACGTACCTGTTTTTTTTTCGGAAAATATTTTTTTACATTTTGCCGTTTTAAGTGCAGCCACCTGAATATCATAATCCTGATCAGATGTACTGACTCTGGCATAACCAATCAATGCCATAATTTACCATTCCTGCGTCAAATTTCGAAAACGAGAATATTCTCCCTGGAAATTTAATCTCACTGTGCCCAACGGTCCGTTACGTTGCTTAGCGATAATTAATTCAGCCATACCTTTATCTGGACTCTCTTCATTATAAACTTCATCACGATAAATAAAGGCAATCAAATCTGCATCTTGTTCCAAACCGCCACTTTCCCTTAAGTCGCTCATGACAGGTCGTTTATTAGGTCTTTGTTCGAGATTTCTATTCAATTGAGACAGTGCAATAACTGGAATATTAAATTCTTTAGCGATACCTTTTAAAGCAAGTGATATTTGCGATACCTCATTTACTCTGCTAGTTGAGGTATTTATGCTCGGTATCCGCATTAACTGGATATAGTCTATAACAACCAGGCCTATGTCATGTTTTCGATTAAGCCTTCTTAAACGTGAACGAATCTCATTAGGTGACAATGCAGCGGTGTCATCTATAAAATAAGAGGCCTGGTTTAATTTACCTGTGGCTTCAGCCAGTTTAGACCAATCCTCATCCACCAACTTCCCACCTTTTAATCTTGTTTGGTGAATAGTTCCAACTGATGCAAACATTCTGATAGTTAATTGTTTCTTGGGCATCTCAAGACTAAAAATGGCGACTTTTGTACCTGCCATTGCGGTATTTTCAGCTATATTTATAGATAGGCTGGTTTTTCCCATGGATGGCCTGCCAGCAATTATGACCAGGTCCGCAGGTTGTAAACCTGAAGTGAGTTTATCAAAATCATTAAAACCAGTAGCTAAACCAGTATGCTCTTTATCTGATTGAAACATTTCTTCAATATCATCAATAGCTTCTTTCAATAATTCATTATTATCTGAAAACCCACTACTTGTTTTATGTCTTTTATCAGCGATATTAAAAAGTTGCTGTTCCGTCTTTTCAATAATATCTAAACTTTTGAGCTCACCAGGATTTAATGCCAGTTCGGCTGCTTCATTACCCATATTGATTAATTTACGAAGATCAGAACGTTCTCGAACAATCTCAGCATAAGACTTAATATTCGATGCTCCAGGTGTATTGTTCACTAATTGAGTATGGCCAACTTATATGATGTAAATTCCCACGTTTTTAATCACAAAAATTGATGCTATAAAGCAAAAACCCCCTTAAATAAGTT
>JAHXHI010000210.1 GCA_025656775.1 gamma proteobacterium symbiont of Bathyaustriella thionipta | reverse complement strand
GGAAAATGTAAACTTACTGCGAAAAGTTTATTCCTGTCCTTACTTTATCCCTTGTATAATAATGACTTTTCGGTTCACCGGACTTTGCTGAGTCAGATAGAGGTAAAATCATCCCGTTAATTCATAATATCATTACGAGTAAAAAATTCACCGTTTAAAAACAAGAAATTAACGCTATAAAATCAATAAGTTATATTAAACAATATAATTCATATTTTTTATCAGGTTAAGATAATAATTTACTATAAATGAACCTCCTGCCAATAAATCTGACTGTTATTTTATATTTCACATTCAATTAAAGCTATAAAGCATTGATTCAATTTATTATTTTATCAATAGTTATAATTTAAAATACTGGCTGATAACGCGTATTAAACTTTATTTATTCAGACATATTAGCTATAGTTAAATTTGATTTTTTTGTCACTTGAAAATACGTCCGGAGCTCATAAAAGAATGAAAACATCTAAAATCAATGATAAGCGCTATCTCCTGCCTGATAATATGACAAAAAAACACTTTTTAGAAACCCTGAAAAGCGAGTTTATCGTAAAACAAATTGAAAATATCAATGAGCAGTTTTCTATTTTAGAAAGTTTTGAATGGGGCCTTTATAAAAAGCAACTACTGGCTGTTCGTCATGAAGATCAATCGATAAGTCTATGGAATAATGATAATTTATTTGATAGTGAAGTCGCATTGAAAATTGATAATATTAACGCTGCTTCTCGTTTCTGGTGGGATTTTCCTGATTGTGAAGCGAAGCAATTAGTGAAACCTATACTTAAATTACGTTCACTGAATCCTATTTTTAAAGGCGTTTTAAAAACTGAACAATTGAACCTGCAAAATGATGAAGGTAAAATTCTTGTTTTCTGCCAGCTTATTTCAATTTATAAGTCCGAACAACCTCGCACTCCTCTAATGCGACAACTAAGAATTAACTCGGTAATCGGTTATGCAAAAGAAAATGGTCAGGCCATTGAGCTTATTAAAAGCTTAGGTGGTTTTGAAGCCAGCCTGCCTCCTATTGATTCTCTTTTGGGTGCTATTGGAATTTCACCACAGCCTTACACAGTCAAACCACAACTCGATCTCCCACCGCAGATGCCTGCACGCACAGCAGTGAGCTCAATTATTGCAACCATGATAGAAAAACAACGACTGACTGAACCGGGGGTTATCAAAGATATTGATACGGAATTTCTGCATCACTACCGAGTTGCTATACGTATGGTGCGTGCAGCTATTGCCCAGTTAAAAGATGTCTTTCCTCAAAATGATGTTCCAATACTCAAACAACGTTTTGGTGATCTGGCTAGAGAAACTAATAAACTCAGAGATCTTGATGTGTTTATTCTTGACCAGGATCGCTATATGAATCTATTACCGGAAACAATGCGTAATGATTTAACACCGATGTTTGTTGATTTTCAAAAAAACCGTCATACTGAGGCAAAACGCATTAGCCGATGGATTGGCAGTAAAACCTATCGTGATGAAATTAATGAGTTACAAGCTCTGTTTGAGAATGGCTACTCTGCAATGGAAACACAATGGAGTGAAAAAGCAACCATTGAATTAGCAATTAATAAAATTCAAAAATCCTATAAAAATATTTATAAAGCCGCCATTAAAATAACCCATACAACACCCGATGGAGATATTCACAGGATTCGAATCTATTGCAAAAAACTGCGCTATTTACTTTATTTCTTTGGCAGCCAGTTTAATAAAAAGAAGATAAAAATCGTAGGAAATCATCTTAAATCATTACAAGATACCTTAGGTATCTTTAATGATTTAACCGTACAAGGTGAATTTCTAAAAAAATACCTTTACCAGCTTGAACATAAACCTAAAAAAGATATCATGTTGATCGCCTCACTGGGTGGATTGATTTCTTCCTTATACAGTATGCAGATACAAGAACGAGACAGATGTATTAACGAACTGGCAGTTTTCTCTAATGCTGATAATCGTCAACTTTTCAAAGAAACATTTATTGACAGCTCATTAGTACTGTCTCTTGATGCTGATCAGAAAGTCAAAAAAGAAGGAAAAGCAAAATAATGAAAATAGTTGCTTCCTATAGTATTAAAGGCGGTGTTGGTAAAACAGCCGCTTCCGTTAATCTCGCTTATGCCTCTGCGAAAGCAGGTAATGAAACGTTATTAATTGATCTTGATCCACAAGGTGCATCCTCATTTTATTTTCGTATTGGTGCCAGTAAAAAAGAAAAACGAAGTTATTTTTTTACTAAAAAAAATCGCCTCCTGGCACAAATAAAAGGGTCCAATTATAAAAGACTGGATATTTTACCCGCTAATTTATCATTTCGAAATTTTGATATCATGCTCAGCAGTATGAGTAAATCAAAAAAGCGCTTAAAAGAACTACTGTCATCACTTAAAAATGAATATGATCTGATCATACTTGATTGCCCACCTAATATTAACCTGTTATCTGAAAATATTTTTAACGCGGCCGATTTAATTTTAGTACCCGTCATACCAACCACGTTATCTGAGCGAACTTATGAGCAACTTCTGACTTTTTTTGATAAAAATGGTTATAAAAAGAAAATAATTTATCCATTTTTTTCCATGGCTCAAAGTAATAATAAATTACATCATCAAACAATTAATAATATGGAAACACGTCATCCTGAGTTTATGAAAAGTATCGTTAGTTTTTCAGTAGAGATTGAACGTATGGGCATCCATAGAGAACCTGTCCTTGCCTATGCTTCGAAAAAAAGTCAGGTACAATCTTATAGAACTTTATTTAATGAAATTGTCAATATCATGGCAAAAAAATCAAAAAAATAACATAAAAAAATTGGCTACAAGCATGCTTGAAATAGGCTCCTTTCCTTTTTTATTTAAAAAAGGAAAAATGTATATTATGATCATAACCAGTACTTCTGGTAAGTCCTGGATCTTACCCAAAGGTCATCCTGAAGATGATTTGAACAACGCTCAGGTAGCAGAGCTTGAAACCTATGAAGAAGCCGGTGTTAAAGGCATTATATTTGATAAAAAATTTCGCAAAGAATTAAAGCGTAAAGAAGATGGGACTATCATTATCTATCCCCTTCTGATAAAGAAAATATTAGATAAGTGGCCTGAAGAATATAAGAGAGAAAGACGCTTAGTGACCATAAAAGATGCCTTGGCTTTAGTGACAAAAAAACAACACATTGGTGCTATAAGGTATTTTTCTACAACAACGATGAGCAATAAATTATACAAAGCCAATGCAGGTGGTAATAACCAATCGCTTTAATTAAATTATAGAAAATTATTTATGAAGCGATTTAAAACTCATATCTGTCTGGTCTGCCGGAATGAAGAAATTAATATCACTGCCGCGTTACATTCTGGCTTCAAACCAGACAATATCCTTTTTATATACACTCCCCGGCACAAAGAAAAAGCACATAACTTATCTTTAATATTCATAAAATAACACAAACTATTGAACAAACCTTTATTCATATTTTAGATATCAATAAAGCGGATAAAAAGTTTAAATATCCAGATAAAAAAACCATCAACATTTCATAAATATTAGCCTGAAAATTCATCTGACTGACTTTTATGATCAAACAACAGGTGATATCTTTGGCGTATTACCAATAATCAGTAATACATCACAGAAAAAATTTCTTATAAAAAATATAGTACACACATCATCCTTCATTTTTGAAGTCATTGTTTCACTGACACGAAATAAATGGTTCCTTCGAGTGCCTGCATTCTATTTTCAGGCACTGATTTTTTTCAGATTAACCTCTTTCAGCCCAAAAAAGCGCTTAATATATAATATATCCTACCCTATTATATCAATAGCTTACGTAGAATATCGATTTCAACATAAGACTGATAACCGGCATGGATAGTGTCAATTATTTTTACACAACAATAAGGGTAAACACCCATTATTGAAGCGGATTACCCTAAACCACTTATTTTTGATTAATAATTCACCAATTTGACTAAAAAAACATCTTTCATTGTATTTATTAACTGGAAAATTCATTTTAATTGATCAATATTTTTACAACTTTTATACCTTCTATTATTTTTTAGTAACTATTCAGCATAAATTTAAAAAAAATTGAAAAAAAAAGCTTGACAGAAAAGTTATGTAATTTATTAAAACCGACATGT
>JAHXHI010000022.1 GCA_025656775.1 gamma proteobacterium symbiont of Bathyaustriella thionipta | reverse complement strand
TGCATAGACATGTCGGTTTTAATAAATTACATAACTTTTCTGTCAAGCTTTTTTTTTCAATTTTTTTTAAATTTATGCTGAATAGTTACAGTTTAGGATGCAATCCAAGCAATACATCAATATTAGCTAATCCCAAATCGGCATCCAGAATCATTACTTTTTGACCAGTAGCCGCCAGAGATATCGCAAGATTAACCGAAACATTAGTCTTGCCTACTCCACCTTTACCACTACTAACGGCTATCACTCTAACGGGTCGACTTTGAGTCATACGTCGTAAACCTTCTGCTTGATCATTAATTAAGGGTCGCATTGTGTTGCTATTAAAAGCATCTGATATCAAGTACTCATCTACAGAACCATTGGCTGTAATATTAGCTAACTGCACGGGACAGACCTCCGCCAGAATATGACACGGCCAATTCATCACTACTCACTGATACTGGATGCTGACGCACCATTTCTAATGCCTGCTTCAGGAGATCAGTCGTATTGGCACGATGGATATCTTCTGGAACTTTCTGTCCATCACTAATGTAATTGAGTTGCAGATGATTCTCAATAAGAATTGAAATTATTCCCCCAATTGAGGTTGATTCATCCACTTTTGAGGCGATACAGCCATCCAGTTCTCTGGCATTGAATGTTTTAATCACTTCATCCATTGCCAGAGTTTGTGACGAGGTAGAAAGCACGGCAAGAATTTTCATTTTTTCATGACTATGACGCAACATGGTTAATTGTTGCGCCAGACGCAGATCTCGATGACTCATACCAGCAGTATCAATGAGCACTAATTTCTTGTCATCCAGACGGGATAGAACCTGCTTGAGTTCATCTTCATCATTAGCCACATAAACCGGCACACCCAGAATGCGACCATAGGTTTTTAATTGTTCATGAGCACCCACCCGATAGCTGTCGGTCGTTACCAGTGCCAAATTTTTTGCACCATATTTTAAGGTAAAACGGGCAGCCAATTTTGCAATATTGGTGGTTTTACCCACACCTGTTGGTCCTACCAGAGCAACAATACCACCTTCATCTATTAAATCCTGTTTCATCATAGAAATATTTTTAGCAATAATGCTTAATACACGACGCCAGCTATCTTCTAATGAATCACTATCACTGGTTTTAAGCTGTTTGACCAGCTTTTCACTTAAAGAAGATTTAATACCTAAACGATACAGGCGGGATAATAATTCAGCATGATGAGGATGATTACGTGAAAAACTGCCCCATGCCAGACCCGAGAGCTGATTTTCAAGAATACCACGTAATGATTTAATCTCTTCCTGCATCGATGTCAGTGCAGGATCTTGTGCCCATTCAATTTTTCCTGACTTGTCATTGCGACTTTTTGAACGACTATTTGCCTTTTTTGCTTGCTTATCAGAACCGAAAAAATCATCAATATTCTGTGCATGTGAGTGGGTTGAACGATTATGCTCTTCTTTAACCAGTGATTCATAATCAAATGGGTAAGCGTCTTCGGCGGAAGTATCATTATCATTAAAATCAGAAATAAAAGGCTGTTTCCTATCTTGTATCGATGGTTTTGAATAAGCATCAGCGTTTGCTTTGCTTAAGGCCGATGATTGCTTATTGCCAGGAGGAGGATTTTGTCCTGATTGTGCTAACAAATCAGCAAAACGATTGCTCTGAGCTTGTGATTCAAGCGGGTTTTCAGCTTGTGCAGTAGAATGACTAAAATTAATCACATCATCCACAATAGCATCTGCTAAATTATCCTGAGGTTTTTGTTTTTTAATTTTAGCAAATACAGAACGCTTTTTCTTTTTGGATATTGCGCTGTCTTGTTGATGAGACTGTTGCTGACTTGATGCTTGTTGGCGATTATTAGACGGTTGCCGTGCATTACTCTGAGCATCAAGTGAGCGATGCACTGCATCTTCATCATAATCAATGGCTGCCACTAATTCGATACCGCCATCCACTTTGTTATTGGATAAAATCACTGCATCTGAACCTAATTCATCCTTAACCTGACGAATCGCTTCACGCATTTCTGAAGCAAAAAAACGTTTAATTTTCATAATCGACAACCTTTTTTAACAACCTTATCTTAATATCCTGATTTATCTCATTTTTTCTGATAAACTTACACTCAAATATCGAGTTAATTTTGTCCTACTGTTGATACTATTTTTATCTGCATATTATCTGGCACCTCGTTGTAAGCCAGTACATGCATATTGGGTATGCTGTGCTTCACAAAACGCATCAACATCAGCCTGACCTGAGCAGACACCAACAAGATAGCAGGTAAACCATTCATCTCTTGAGTCTGGGCACTTTCTGTTAAGGACTGGTGTATCCTCTCAGCCAAACCAGGTTCGATGCCGCCACCTTCTTCTGACATCTGTATTGATTGATGCAATAACTGTTCCAACGAGGGTTCTAATGTAATTACTGACAATTCATTACCTAAGCCATTGATATGTTGGACAATGAAGCGTCCTAATGCCACCCTGACCTGCGCTGTCAAAATTCCGGCATCCTGAGTTTGAGAAGCATATTCAGCTATCGCCTCAATAATGGTCTTAAAGTCACGAATAGGAATGGATTCATTGAGTAAGTTTTGCAACACTTTAACCAGCGTACTTAAAGGCAAGATCTTAGGCACCAGATCTTCAACTAACTTAGGTGCTGATGAAGCCAGTCTATCCAATAACTGCTGAACTTCTTCATGGCCTAATAATTGAGTGGCATTTTCATTGAGTAATTGACTCAGGTGAGTAGCAATAACCGTATTGGCATCGACAACGGTATAACCCAGTGTTTGAGCATTTTCTTTAGCGCTTTGCTCAATCCAGGTGGCAGGTAAACCAAAAGCAGGATCTTTGGTTTTAATACCGTCAATTTCACCAAACACCTGGCCTGGATTAATCGCCATATCATGTTCTGGATGCACTTCAGCTTCACCCACCGACACACCCATTAAAGCAATTCGATACACATTCGGCGCCAGGTCAAGATTATCCCGAATATGAACCGGAGGTATCAAAAAGCCCAGATCCTGAGACAGCTTCTTACGTACCCCTTTGATACGACTCATTAGCTGTCCGCCCTGAGATTTATCAACCATAGGAATCAGGCGATACCCCACTTCCAGACCAATCGAATCAATCGGCATCACATCATCCCAACTCAATTCTTTACGATCGCTTTCAGTTTCTTCTGCCTGAGTCTGAAGTGCTTGTTGTTCCTGGACCACTTCAAGTTCAGTGCTTTCTTTCTTTTGCTTCATACGCCACGCCAGAGCACCCGTGATCGCTGCGAATGTCAAAAAAGCAAAATTCGGCATACCGGGTACTAAACCAATCACAGTCATAATGCCGGAAGTGATTCCCAGGGTTTTAGGCTTACTGAACATGTCAGCAATAAACTTACCACCCATATCTCCTTCACGATTTTCACGTGTAACCATAATACCTGCTGCAGTAGAAAGTGTCAGTCCTGGAATTTGTGCCACCAGTCCATCGCCAATCGTCAATAAAACAAAAAATTCTGCCGACTGTGAAGCACTTAAATCATGCTGCATCACACCAATCGTAAAACCACCCAGCACATTAATAATGGTAATCAAAATCCCGGCAATCGCATCACCACGAACAAATTTACTGGCACCATCCATTGACCCATAAAAATCAGCTTCACGAGTCACCTCTTCACGTCTGGCTTTGGCCTGTTCCTGATCAATTAACCCCTGATTTAAATCAGCATCAATGGCCATTTGCTTGCCCGGCATACTATCCAGGGTAAAACGTGCATTCACTTCAGCAACACGTCCTGCACCCTTGGTGACCACAACAAAATTAATAATAACCAGAATAATAAACACCACCAGGCCTACAGCGTAGTTGCCGCCGATGACGACCTCTCCAAAAGACTTTATCACCTGGCCTGCGGCATCAGTACCTTCATGACCATGAAGCAAAACAACTCGGGTAGAGGCCACATTCAAAGAAAGACGTAATAGTGTAGCAATCAGAATAACAGTAGGGAAAAGTGCAAAATCCAGTGGTTTTCTGGCATAAATAACAATAAGCAGGATAACCAGAGCAAAGGTAATATTAAATGTGAAAGTAACTATTCAGCATAAATTTAAAAAAAATTGAAAAAAAAAGCTTGACAGAAAAGTTATGTAATTTATTAAAACCGACATGTCTAT
>JAHXHI010000216.1 GCA_025656775.1 gamma proteobacterium symbiont of Bathyaustriella thionipta | reverse complement strand
AACCCGCTGAATAAATGCAATAAAATAAGCTGAAATTACCCATTAAATAAGTTGAACAAAAGCCCATCAAATAGCGTGATTACACTCAATTGGTTATCGAAAAATTGATCATTTTCAATGAAATGTTCAGTGTTTAAACGGCTATGAACAAGCAAAATCATGAACAATAAACAATTCTATAAAAAACTTCAGGAAAGATTGCCTCAATGGCAGATGCAAGGCTGGCTGGATGAAAAATCTGCAAATGCTATTTTAAACGATGCCTATAGTGAAGCAGATACTTCAAATTTTAAAGCTCATAAAATGAGTTTTATATTAGGCATAATGGGCGTAATCCTGCTTGCTGTTGGGGCAATTAGTTTTTTTGCTGCAAACTGGCAGGGCATGAGTAAATTAATTAAATTAACCATTTTATTTTCCTCGATGACTTTCGCTTATCTCGCTACTGCCTGGGCTTTGTCCTCTCAAAAATACTTTGCGCTGGGGCAGGCATTTCTGTTGTTAGGTGTTTTATTATTTGGCAATAATATTATGCTGATTGCTCAAATATATCATATTGATAGTCACTATCCCAATGGTGTTCTGCTATGGGTTGCAGGGGCATTGCTCACGGCCATTATTATGAAGTCAGAAGTGGTTCTGGTTGCCGGTGTTTTATTATCATTAATATGGACCGGGATGAAAATTTTTGATTTTAGACAAATACATTGGCCATGGTTAATTTTTTGGGCTGCGGTTGTCTGGTTAGCAATTCGGGAAGGTTTTCATTTAGCCTCTCATCTTATCGTTTTGAGTCTTTTTTTATGGCTATTGTTTTATTTTAACAGCTTTACCCGTTATGCATCAGAAGATTTTCTTGTTCAAATTTATTTATTAATCGGTTTATTAATTGTTATGTTGGCTGAGACTCTAAAATGCAGGCAGCATGTTGCTTATTTTGTGGAACACTTATCTTATTATGCTTTAATCTTTTCATTCATTTTTTTATATATTCTGAGTTTCCCTGATCTTAATTTATATTCCTCTGTTTCTTACAGTAATACTTCTGGAATATTCAAAGCTCAGTTGACATGGATGCTTATTCATCTGGTTTTAATGGGTGCGATTTTAATGTTCACCTATACCCGCCTAAAAGGGAGTCTAAAAGCAATTCCACTTTTTAAGTGGCTGGCCGTATTATGGTTATTGATTCTTTTTGTGAGTTTATTTTTAAATGTATATTTTTATCAGGAACAACAAAGCATTACCGTAATTATGGTTAACCTGCTGTTGTTTTTCTTAGTTATCGGCTTAATTTATTTTGGTTTGTCTGTGTATAAGCGTTTTTATGTCAATGCAGCTTTTATTCTATTTTCAATAACCTTACTGAGTCGATACTTTGATACATTCTGGAGTTTAATGGATCGCTCTGTATTTTTTATTGTGGGAGGTCTTTTATTAATCATCGGTGGTTATTGGTTAGAAAAAAAAGACGACAGCTTAATCAACAGTCAATGACAAATAGATATCACTCAATGCCGCATAATGGTGATCACTATTAATAACAAGACTGGTAAACCCGTTGTTCTTAAAATATTCGCTATCATTCTAATTCAGTCTTTATTATTAGTGCTTATGATTGCCAGTCGTCAGGTCATTTTATCATCTGAGACCGTGGTTATTTTAGAAACACAACCTATAGAACCCCGCTCTTTGTTCCGTGGTGATTATGTGCGTTTAAATTATGAAATCAATGAATTGCAACTTGATGAACTTGCTGGTGACAAAATTTTTAAAACAAATGATATCGTTTATATTGTTTTACAGAAAAAGGACTTATATTGGAAAGCTCAATCTGTTGTTCTTAAAAAACCAGATGTGGAAAATAAACATCAGGTATTTATACGTGGCGTGATTAAGCGTGTAACCAACAGACAATGGAATCCAGATCTTAAATCCAGGAAGGATACGACCAGTATACGGGTGAGCTATGGTATTGAGAATTATTTCGTGCCGGAAGGGGAAGGGATAAAATTTGAACGACCTGAAGCAGGAGATAAAGTGACTTTAGAAATTGCTCTGGATGGAGAGGGGAATGCCGCCATAAAAAGCTTATTATTAAATGGTGTAAAACAATATGAAGAAACTTTATTTTAATTAATAGATGATTTGAGTTCAATTAGACTCTATTTTTAAAAACGAGTTCATTTTATGTGCAGGTAATGGTTTACTGAAATAATAACCTTGAATAATATCACAGTGGTGTTGGCTTAAATAGATTAATTGATCTTCTGTTTCAACCCCTTCAGCAACAATTTTTTGACCTAGAGAATGTCCCATTTCAATAATAGCCCGGGCAATTTTTGCATCTTTAGATTCTTCAGTCATTTCTTTAACAAAAGACTGATCAATTTTTAAGACATCAATAGGAAAGTTTTTCAAATAAGACAGCGAAGAATAACCGGTTCCAAAGTCATCAAGCGCTATTTTAATCCCCATCTTTTTTAATCGGCTTAACTGTAACTCTATTCGTTTAGTATCACCGATTAACATCGATTCTGTAATTTCAAGCTCCAGGTGTTCAGGTGCAAGCTTGGCTTGATGCAGGGCTTCTGAAATACTGTTCATAAACCCATTGTCTAAAAATTGTCGTGCAGAAATATTGACAGATATCTGGGTAATGGTTAAACCCTCATCTATCCATGTCTTGATTTGTTTGCAGGCATTTATGATGATCCATTCACCTATTTCAATGATTAAGCCAGAGTCTTCTGCAATGGGTATAAAATAGTCAGGAGGAATCATTTTTTGTATGCCATTATCATCAATGAACCATCTGATTAATACTTCGGCACCCATGATTTGTCTATTTTTTAATGAGTATTGTGGTTGATAATAGAGACGCAGCTCATCTTTGCTGATCGCTTTGCGTAGTTTGTTTTCTAAAGATAAACGATCATTGATGGCAGAAGAATACTCACTTTTATAAAATTGATAATTATTGCGGCCTCGATTTTTTGCCTGGTACATGGCGATATCAGAATTTTTTAATAGTAGTTCTGAGGTATTACCGTCTTCCGGGTAAATTGTAATGCCAATACTTGAGCCAATGAAAATTTCTCTGGTTTGAAAATAATAAGCTCGTGATATTTCCTTAATTATTTTTTTTGCAATCATTGAAGCAATATAAAGAGCATATTCATGAGAATCTTCACTCGACAGTAAAATTGAAAATTCATCTCCACTGAATCGTGAAACAACATCTTCTTTTCTGGTAACAGATAAAAGCCTTCTTGCGGTTTCTTTTAATACTTCATCACCTGCATCATGACCTAGTGAATCATTTACAGCTTTAAACTTGTCAAGATCAATAAAGAATAAGATAGCGTGTTTATCATTTCTTTTAGATTCGGATATAGATTGAGATAAACGTTCTAAAAACATGACACGATTAGAAAGCCCGGTTAATGCATCATAATGGGCAATTTGCATAATATGCCGTTCATTTTTTCGTTGTTTTGTGATATCAATCAATGATGCAAAAAAATTGGTTGTGAGATTATGTTGGTTTATTATTCGTGTTATTTCTAATTTTGCCAGTATGATCTCGCCTTTTTTATTAGCGCATAAAATTTCCCCATCCCATAAATCAAAATTTTCATCTTTAAAGCTTAATAATATTTTGGAAACCAGATTATGTTTCTTACTGGCATTTAATATGGAAAAACTTTTACCTGTTATGTCACTCTCAGAAAAACCTGTCATGTCAGAGAATGCTTTATTTATATTCATAAAATGAAGCTTTTCATCAAGAATAATAAAACTCAGATGACTATTGTAAAATAATGAATCCATTAATAATAATCTGTTTTTTTCACCTATTGACTGGTGTATAAGTTGACCAGAAATGATTAATCGGGAAGCTTTATTGTTGCAATCGAAAATTGGAGAGATGCTCATGTTGAATTCAATTGCTTTACCGTCAGGATTTATGATTGTTTTTAGTTTTTTTATCACCTTTTTTTTCTTCCATGCTTTAGCTTCCAGTCTAAAGTTAGAAGTAATAAATTCTGAATTTACATTTGAAGCGTTAAGCAGCTGCTTGTCCGTTTTACCATAAAAACTATCTTTAATACGGGTGCAGATCTTCTTGTGATATATAAAACAACAACTTAATATCAAAAAGAAGTGTTTTCGTGAAAAATTATCGGCTAGATATTGAAA
>JAHXHI010000007.1 GCA_025656775.1 gamma proteobacterium symbiont of Bathyaustriella thionipta | reverse complement strand
AAGTTCAAGTCTTGCATTGGAATTGTTATTTGATAAAAAGTTACCTGATTTTATCTGAGATTAAAAATCATGCTGAATAGTTACAAATAATGATTCATTCGTGTTTGCAATGTCTTAACAAATTGCTGTGTAATTGAGCCTTGCTTACAACGGCTTTGCTGATATTCAATATACATGTCAGCTAGTTCTTTTGCCTTTTTATCAAATATAGCTTGTCCATACCGTTCCTTTACTCTGTAATCCAAATATATATCTTCAGCTCTTCTACGCGCTTCGTTTGTATCTTTTGTACGTAGCGACTTTTTTATTGCTTTTTGCTCTTCTCTAATCCAAATATATATTTGCCAAACATTCCCACTCTGTGCAACCCTATAAACCTTAACTTCACCTTCAAACAAATAAAAGCTCTCAAGCGTTTTACAGCCTTTCCCTTTGCGTTTTTCCCTTTTTTTCTTATTGTTTACTGTCTCAGCATCTTGTGTGGCTAATATTTCTTTCCAATATTGCGTCCCTACACGCTTTGCACGTTCAATGTCCCTTTGCCGTGTTGATTTTCGTGTATAGCTTTGTGTGGTGCCATTCCACATCCTAAATTGCCATACATCCTTGCTTTGTGTAGTCCTAAAAAGCAAAAACTCGTTGTCAAACATCTCTACCTTTTCAGTATAAAAATGATTAACAACGAGTTCTTTGTTTTGTTTCTTATCTGCCACTAATTTCAACCAATAGTTGTTTGTAGTTGCACAAATGTTGTATGTGCTAAAATAAATTATAGCACAAAATCAACACCTTAGTTTGAAACTTGGATGCAGTTGTATGTTTGCTTAATTTTGCATACTTTTATACTTTTCAAATAGTTACAATTATTAGTTTGTAACTATATTATTCCCACTCTATCGTAGCAGGCGGCTTGGATGAAATGTCATAACTAACCCGTGTAACCTGATCCACTTCATTAATGATGCGTCCAGAAATAGTCTCGAGTAACTCATAGGGAAGATGCGCCCAGCGAGCGGTCATAAAATCAATAGTCTCTACTGCTCTAAGCGCAATAACATAAGAATAACAACGACCATCACCCTTTACACCCACAGACTTTACAGGTAAAAATACAGCAAAGGCTTGAGACACTTTATGATACCAGTCACTTTTATGAAGTTCTTCAATAAAGATGGCGTCTGCTTCACGCAGAACATCTGCATATTCTTTTTTTACTTCACCTAAAATACGAACACCAAGACCCGGTCCTGGGAATGGGTGACGGTAAACCATATCATAAGGCAAGCCTAATTCCAGCCCAAGCTCTCTCACTTCATCTTTAAACAACTCTCTAAGCGGCTCAACCAGACCTAATTTCATATCTTCCGGCAAACCACCGACGTTATGATGAGATTTAATCAGATGTGCCGTACCATTTTGACCACCTGATTCAATCACATCTGGATAGATAGTACCCTGAGCCAGCCATTTCGCATTTTCTAATTTACCCGACTCTTCATCAAACACATTGATAAATTCATGACCAATAATTTTGCGTTTTTTCTCTGGATCAGCTTCACCGGCAAGCTGATCTAAAAAGCGTTTTTCTGCATCAACACGGATCACCTTAATGCCCATATGTTTAGCAAACATACTCATAACCTGATCGCCTTCGCTAAGACGTAACAGGCCGTTATCAACAAATACACAGGTCAGTTGATCACCAATTGCCTTATGCAGCAAGGCAGCAACAACGGATGAGTCTACACCACCGGACAAGCCTAAAACCACCTCATCTGTACCCACTTGTTTACGGATAATATTAATACTATCTTCAATAATATTACCCGAATTCCAGAGTGTATCGCAGCCGCAAATATCCACGATAAAACGCTGAAAAATTCGTTGACCCTGTTTGGTATGAGTCACTTCAGGGTGAAATTGAATACCATAAAAATGGCGTGATTCATCTGCCATGCCGGCAATCGGCGCATTATCGGTACTGGCCATCAGCTTGAAGCCTTCCGGCATTTCAACCACCCGATCACCATGAGACATCCAGACATCTAACATGCCATAGCCTTCTTCCGTGGCATGATCTTCAATGTCTTTGAGTAACTGTGAATGACCATGCGCTCTGACTTGTGCATAACCGTATTCATGATGGGCAGCATTTTCAACTTTGCCGTTTAATTGCTCTGCCATGGTCTGCATGCCGTAACAGATACCTAATACAGGCACACCCAGTTCAAAAACAACATCGGCAGCTCTTGGTGTGTCAGTAGCAGTCACTGTTTCCGGGCCACCAGAAAGAATGACACCTTTTGCAGCAAAAGAACGAATGGCTTCGGCATCATAATTTGAAGGATGTATTTCACAATATACACCCGCCTCACGAACACGACGGGCAATCAACTGAGTGTATTGAGAGCCAAAATCCAAAATTAAAATACGATGATCATGAATATTTTGTGTCATTTGTTTTCCTGCTTAATAAGACGATTGCGCAAAATCAAAGAAGGCCGACTGCTCACTCTCAACTCTGGATAACAGGCTGAGAAAGCATCCGACCTTCTTTATTTCTTTTTTACCAACGTTTATAAATGATGTCTTTATAGAATAACGTGGCTTTAAGTTCTATAGTTTGGTGCTTCTTTGGTAATGGTGACATCATGAACATGACTTTCAACCATACCTGCACTGGTGACACGAACAAAGTCAGGCTTACTGCGCATTGTTTCAATATCCGCACAACCGGTATACCCCATAGAAGACCGCAGGCCACCAAGCATTTGATGAATTACCGGCTGCATACCGCCTTTAAATGGTACACGACCTTCAATACCTTCAGGGACTAATTTGTCCGCATCGCTGCTTTCCTGAAAATAACGATCACTGGAACCCTGCTGTTGAGACATAGCACCCATTGAACCCATACCACGATAGGACTTATAAGAACGCCCCTGATAAAGCTCAACTTCACCCGGCGCTTCTTCCGTACCGGCAAAGAGGCTACCAAACATACAACAGGAAGCTCCGGCAACAATGGCTTTAGAAAAATCGCCTGAAAAACGAATACCGCCATCACCAATCAATGGCACTCCTGTGCCTTCGAGTTCTTGGGCCACATTACTGATCGCGGTGATCTGAGGTACCCCGACACCGGCAACAATTCGAGTAGTACAAATTGAACCTGGTCCAATACCCACTTTTACTGCATCAGCGCCAACATCAACTAACGCTCTGGCGGCGGCGGCCGTCGCAATATTACCGCCAATAACCTGTACCTTTGGAAAATTCTTTTTCGTCCAGGAAACTCGGTCTAAAACACCTTTTGAATGACCATGAGCCGTATCAACAACCAGGACATCAACACCCGCTTCTGCCAGTGCTGCAATCCGCTCATCAGTCCCTGCACCCACGCCCACTGCAGCACCCACGCGTAAACGACTTTGCGCATCTTTACAGGCATTTGGATAGTCAGTGGCTTTTTGCATATCTTTAACAGTGATCATTCCACGCAGCTGAAACGCATTATTAACGACTAGTATCTTTTCAATACGATGCTCATGTAATAACGCCAGTACTTCTTCTTTGCCTGTCCCTTCAAGCACAGTGACCAGACGTTCTTTGGGGGTCATAATGGTACTGACGGCTGCATCAAGGTGAGTTTCAAAGCGTAAATCACGGCTCGTCACAATCCCGACAAGTTCATCACCATTAATAACCGGCACACCTGAAATTTTATTTTCTCTGGTGAGTTCCATGACTTCACGAATGCTTTTATCCGCAGACACCGTAATGGGATCAGTGACAATACCACTCTCATGTTTTTTAACCCGGGCAACTTCTCGAGCCTGTTCGTCAATTGTCATATTTTTGTGGATGATACCCAGACCACCCTGTTGTGCCATCGCAATTGCCATACGATGCTCTGTCACCGTATCCATTGCAGCAGAAACCATAGGAATGTTTAACACAATATCTCTGGTAATTTTGGTCGATAGTTTAACTTCTTTGGGCAAGACTTCAGAAAAGGCAGGAACAAGTAAAACATCATCAAAGGTCAGCGCTTCTTCAACGATTCGCATAAGTGGAAATCCCTCCGGGTGAAAGTTAATTAAATAACAGATAATTATAATCTATTTTTACCATTTGGAAAAGTTAATTTAAAAATATCCAGCAAAAACCGGTGAACCTAAATATTTTGATAAATTAACGGCTAAAAATAATTTTTTATAACCGAATCGCTATTAACTATCGATGACGT
>JAHXHI010000070.1 GCA_025656775.1 gamma proteobacterium symbiont of Bathyaustriella thionipta | reverse complement strand
TTCAATATCTAGCCGATAATTTTTCACGAAAACACTTCTTTTTGATATTAAGTTGTTGTTTTATATATCACAAGAAGATCTGCACCCGTTCTTAGGTAAACTTATAGCCAGTCATCACAACGAATACGATTAATGGCTGCGGCTAATTCATATAAACGCGGCATCGCGAGATTGCCGACTTTATAAGGACTAAAAATATCCAGACTCTGTTCATTTGCCTGTTGTATCAGCTTGTTAAGGCTGGTGATTAAGTTGTCAGAATCATGGGCATAATGATGGGCATAATAGGCTATCATTAAAGCAATAGAACGTGTTTGACCGATATCGATAAGCTGTTCAACCTGTGACAGGTCAATTCGATATCTGCCATAGTCAATGGTTGATGTTTCTCTGATCGTAATTCGTTGAGCAAATTGATTACGCGATGCATCCAGAGTCGCTGGACCTGGTTTGCGTGTACTGCTGTGTTGAAATTTCGGTAATGTGTCCAGCTTGTCTGGAAATTGATGCTGTTTATCACGTGCCAGTGCTTGTGCTTGTGCTGTCACATCTTTGGCCAGATATTCATCCATCATAATAACCGTATCGGCAATATCAAAATAATCACCTGAGCCACCCATCACTATGATTGCAGAAATCCCATGCTGTTCATATAATTCTCTGATCCGGTAAAGTAATGGTGTGATAGGTTCTTTATCCTGTACAACCAGTGACTGCATGCGCTCATCTCGGATCATGAAATTTGTGGCAGAAGTGTCTTCATCAATGAGTAACAGCTCAGTACCACACTCGATTGCTTCAATGATATTGGCGGCTTGTGAGGTGCTGCCGCTGGCATTCTCTGTTCTGAATTGCCGGGTTTCCCGTGCAAAGGGCAGCCGGTCAATAAAAGGGCTGATATTGACTTTTGCTATTGCACGACCATCTTCAGAACGAATTTTTACTGCGCTGGCAATGCTGACTACTTTTTCACGTCCATCACCGGGTATATGATTATAGGGGCCTTGTTCCAGGGCATGTAAGAGGGTGGATTTTCCATGAAAACCACCGCCAACAATTAATGTGACACCTTGCGGAATACCCATTCCCTGAATTTTGCCGGCATTGGGTAACGTCATTTCAATCTTCAGTGACGGGGGAGTTTGAAAAGGAATAATCGTGCCTGACATGAGCTTATCACTAATGCCGCTTTTTCTCGGCAGCAGCGAGCCATTGGCGACAAATGCTGCCAGATGATTGTTTTTTAACGCAGCTCTTAGTGTCTCCTGGTCTTCAGCGCTGTTGATATAGTCTGTGAGTTCAGACGAAGATAAATTATGATGATAGAGTGCTTGCTCAATGATGACAGGGAGTTCATCAAAAAACATCTGTTGTGCTTCCAGTCCGGCAACATGTCGATTATCAGCAGGTAATCCCATGACCAGACGTGCTTCAATATAATCCTTTGTGAGCAATACACAGTTGCGTAATAAGGTTTTTTGCCCGTTGATTTCAATATCAATCAGTCCACTGCAGCCACTGCCGCGTTGTCCCTTAATTGTCTTCTTAATATTTTTTTTTACCATGCGTCCCAGATAATCTTCAAGGGCGATACGTCGTACAGGTGTATTCCAACTGTGTATTGGAAAACCAGCCTTTGATACAGGCACTCTGACATTAATACGGGAGGGAATAGCAAAGGGATCACCCTGAACATGATCAATGCTGAGTGAAAAATGTTCAAACTGATAGATACCTTCAATGTTTTTATAGGCTTTGTAACTTTTATTATCAATTTGTTGTAATTGTTTTTTTAAAGTCAGCATTGAATTTGCTCTATATAAAAAGGAATACTCCTACCTAGAGTTTAGACCAAATTCTTTATTATTATAGTGCTTTGCTAGTGATACCTGGTGATACAAAGGAGTCCAGATCATCTTTCAGAGACTGGCCTCCTTTTTTCCAGGCCAGGTTATTCAGCTTTACTGATACCAGCAGTTTCAGCAACGGTTTCAGTGGCCAGGTTATCACTCTGTTGTTTTGCACAGGTACAGGTACAGTCATACGGACTCTGATAGGGCTCACTCCACTGGTTATAATTGCTTTGATTCCAACGATTCCAATAGGGATTATATCGATAACGATAATAGGAATTATAATTGCTACCATAGTAAGGCTGATACCTTGAATAATAGTAAGGAGAATCCCATCCGTAATAATCATCGTCAGCGCTGAAATCAAAGTCAAAGAAAAACGCATGTGACTGCTGTACAGGTATTAGTAAACAGGAAACAAGCAGGATTAAGTAGAAAAAAGATGAAAGTCTCATAATACACCTCCCGATTAACTCATCAATCATCTCAGACAGGCTGGCAACAAGTGTCAACACCGTCTTTATCTTTCCCCCCAATTTGCTTCTGGAAAAGCCAGGTTCAATTTCCATCATTTATATCGCTGTTTATAAGCGTGACTCCCTGAAAAAGAGTTAAAGCAATGCAAACTTACTTTTTAACCCCTTCACTTTAAGTGTGGCATATTATTCTATATTATCAATAAATCATTATCTAATAATAAGGTGAGTTACTAATGTTGTGCCCGTCAAATTCAGGTTTTTTTCAGAAAAATAATGATGGAATTTCTACTCTTATCCTATGTCAAATACTTGAATATAATGCGCTGTTATTATGAGTACCTAAATAAATGTATGAAAGAGGATATTAATATGAGTTGTTGCGGCGTCTGTGGTGGTCAAAAAACTGAACAAACCAATGAGCAGGATAAAGACAAAGAACAAAAACAAGAGCAAAATCAGGAACCTGATCAAACACAAGTTCAGGAACCTGATCAAACACAAGTTCAGGAACCTGATCAAACACAAGTTCAGGAAGAAAAATAATATTTTTGTCTGTAACTTGATAGCGATTACCCGTCTGTTGGGGTAATTCAAACGAAAGAAGCCCAGATATTCTGTCCGTGCTTCTTTATTTTAGCGGGCAATTCTGCCTTTGAATGATACCACTATTTACGAGTCAGACTTAAGCCCCGTTCTGGTCTGCTTAAGTTATGACAAGCTGAGCATTCTTTGCCTTCATCTTCCACATGCTGCTTGTGGACTTCAGCAAATTCACGATCCTTACTATCGGTCTCATTTTCGTGACATTGGCTGCAGATATTGTCCAGATTACCACTCAGGTTTGTCTGCTGAGTATCAATAACGATACTTGGTTCTGTCCTTGGGCCATATCCTAATGCCGTCATATCCATTCTCACAGAACCACCTGTTAAAGTGCTATGGCAGGCACCGCAACTATCTGAGTGACCTAATGCACTGTCAGTTGTTTCAACCCCATGATTGATGGTTTGATAGGTGAACACTGGTTCTGCTGTTGTGTTCGGAGGCATTTCGGGACTACCCGGCAGGCCGTCACACACAGTGCTGAATGGAGTATTCACTTCGTCCATACCGAGACCGACCGCTACAGCTCGACAGAAGCTGACGGTACGGAAGAACTCGAAGGTTGAGTGTTCAACCAGGGTATTATCCACACTATTACGTGCCAGCTTGCCCCAATGTGCTTTCATGGGGTAAATCTTGGCATCGGAGCTGGTTACATCACCATTGGGTGAGGCTAAGACCACCGCCGGATCACCGCTATTGAAACCGCTGCCGAAACTTGCGGCAACGGCGGCATCTAATGGAATAGTAGGCACATTATCAAGCGGCTCACCCAGATAGTAGATCTCACTGGTGCCGTTATACCAGCTATAGACGGGTATAATTTGTTCTGTACCAAGGCCGCCTTTGTCTTCCCTGGGCAGCCATCCTCCACGACCATTACAAGCAGTTGCCGTTGGATGTGGATCCTGCCAGTCGCGTGCAGTCTCCGTTCCGACACCTGCTTTGGCGTAAGCAGGAATATGGCAGGTCTGACAGGCTACTTTAGTCGCATGTTTGTCCTTACTGGAGCCCGTTGTGGTACTGAAATCTCCATGTGGCTGGGCACTATGACAACCGCTATTATCACAGGTAAATCGTTGTGCTACATCGCTGGGTCTCAGATCGAGACCGCGACCGCGCATCCTGTGGCTTTCTCCACCATCGCCAATTGTTTCATGACAATCTGCACAGTCCAGATTTTCACCCTGTGGACTCATATGCATATCCAGTGCAATACTGGGATTGGCATTTTCTTTGGTCATATCAGGGTGCAGGTCTTCTTGTGATATATAAAACAACAACTTAATATCAAAAAGAAGTGTTTTCGTGAAAAATTATCGGCTAGATATTGAAAA
>JAHXHI010000024.1 GCA_025656775.1 gamma proteobacterium symbiont of Bathyaustriella thionipta | reverse complement strand
TGAAGGATTTAAAACAAGTATTTAAACAATTGAACCAAGATGTGATGTGTCTCGGAACAATGGCTTAAATTTGTGGGGATCCTTCAGGTTTAAATAACCATATGTTCAATAGTATTGCTGTATTTTTACTGCATTCTGATGTTCATTACTGTCAATTTCAGCGGTAGGATTAAGCCGTAATTACCGGATCTTTCTGAGGACAATCTTGTAATATTTAGAAAGTGATAGAGAGGATAGAGCTTGTCTGCCAGGGAATAAGCATTTTCAGGTGAATGGCTGGTGAGTTAAATGTATTGTTAATAAGGCGTTGAGCTGATAGTCATACGATTTATTTTATAATGCTTACTTTTTTACCTGAGCGAAGTCCAAACAGGCCTTTGCTGACAATAACATCACCGGCTTTGATTCCATCTAATACTTCCATTTTTTGAGGGTATTTTCTACCTGTTAAGATATTCGTGCGAGTTATCTTATGGTCAATATCCACCACAAAAACATAAGCCCCCTGTTGATCATAACGAATGGCTGATAAAGGAATCACTAGAACCGCTTCTTTTTTAGTCACCAGACTGATCCGTGCCAATTGACCGGGACGGGCACCTTGTGGAATAGGATCTAATTTCACTTCAACAATACCTTTGCGTGTCTGGGCATTAATTTGTGGATAAATACGTAATACTGTTCCTGACCAGGATTTCTTGCCCAGGGCATCGATTTGATAAGTAATGGTATCATTTTGTTTTATTTTACTCAGATGCAGTTCTGATAATGAAATATTCACTATCAGGCTGGAAATATCCATCAGGCTCATAAAGTGAGTATGCAGGGGTAAAACGTCACCGGGTTCTACTAAACGTTCACTGATAACACCGTCCCAGGGGACTTTGACCTGAGTATAACTGAGGCGTTTTTTCTGTAAGTTATACTCTGATTGATCTAAAGCAACTTTGGTTTTTGCGCGGACTAATAGTTCCCTGGAAGTCAGGTTGGTTTTTGCTAATTTTTCTAAACGGCCATAGTCAATATGAGCCTGTTTGAGTGTGGCATTGGCTTTGTTATATTCGGCTTTAATAATAGTATCATCCAGTTGAGCCAGTAAATCACCTTTATTGACTTTGTCACCTTCATGAAAGGGAAGTTCAACCAGCATGCCCTGAGCCTGATTATAAAAATGAATGGTTCGTTTGGGCTTTAATGTGCCGGTTAAAGTGATGGTGTGATTTAGACTTTGGATTTTGGCCTGAGTCACTTCAACGGCCGCCAAGGTGTTAGGAGAACGTTTTTTCACAGGTGCTTTATCATCACAGCCACTGATGAAGCCTGTAATGAACAGGAATAAAATCATGTTTGCCAGAGAAGTAAGCTGTTTTTTTATAGGGTTTTTTAATCGTTGCATATATGGATATTAGTGTGAGTTTCGTTTTGTTTTAAGTGTATTTCAGGTATAGTTTAATGCCAAAATTGATTAGAATAAACTATCTGCTGTCAGCTTACTGGTATTCTACTCCCCTGTTTCAATATAAGCACAACAAAAGTTCGGTATAATGACTTACCTATCAGCCAGGAATTTTAAATATAGACTATGATACGCACACGTTATACGGATGCACCACACAAAGATCGCCATGATTTATCAAACCTGAAACGTATTGTACCATTTTTATGGGAATATAAAGGGCGGGTTTTAGTGGCAATGGTTTTGTTAATCCTTGCCAAAGTTGCTACGGTTGCAGTGCCTTTTGTACTCAAAGAAATTGTTGATTTAATGGACTCAAAGACTTTGCCGCTGGTTTTGCCTGTGACACTATTGCTCGGTTATGGCGCATTACGACTGCTCAATGTGTTATTCAGTGAACTGCGTGATACGGTTTTTGCCAGAGTGCGTTATCGTGCTATGCGCAATCTTTCTCGTGAAGTACTGTCTCATCTGTATTCTTTATCCTTACAGTTTCATCTGGAACGACGTACTGGTGGCATCTCACGTGATTTAGAGCGGGGTACACGGGCTGTGTCTTCTATTATGAATTATCTGGTGTTTAATATTATTCCTACCATGGCGGAATTTTTATTAGTTGCTTTTTTACTTCTGGGTGATTATGACGCACATTTTGCCATTGTTACTTTCAGCACCATATTGGTTTATGTTGCCTTTACACTCTCAGTCACTAACTGGCGTATGCATATTCGTCACTATATGAATCGCCTGGATTCAAGTGCCAATGCAATGGCTGTTGATGGTTTGATTAATTTTGAAACAGTAAAATATTTCAATAATGATAATTATGAGATTAATCGTTATGACAATACCCTGGATGAATGGGAAGACGCGGCTGTTAAGAGTCAGGCTTCTATGTCCATATTAAATTTTAGCCAGGGCTGTATTATTGCAGTCGGTGTCACTATTATGATGTTTTATGCTGCTCAGGGGGTGGTTGACGGCAGTATGAGTATTGGTGATCTGGTTCTGGTTAATGCGTTGATGCTGCAATTATTTATACCGCTGAATTTTTTGGGTATTATTTACCGTTCAATGATGCATTCCCTGGCTGATATAGATTTAATGTTCGGCCTGTTAGATAAAAAAGGAAATGTTACTGATAAGAAAGACGCTGTTGATCTTAATGTCTCTCAAGGAGTCGTGCGTTTTGACCATGTTGATTTTGGCTATCAGCCTGAACGACAGATCCTGTATCAGGTGAGTTTTGAAATCCCTGCGGGTAAAAAACTGGCTGTTGTCGGTCCTTCAGGGGCTGGCAAATCGACTTTATCGCGTTTGTTATTTCGTTTTTATGATGTTGATAACGGCAGTGTCAGTATTGATGGCCAAACTATCCGGGATGTCACACAGGAAAGCTTACGTCAGACTGTTGGTATAGTGCCTCAGGATACCGTACTGTTTAATGAAAGTATTTATCATAATATTGTTTATGCTCGTCCGGATGCCACTGAAGATGATGTGATTCAAGCGGCAAAAATGGCTAATATCCATGATTTTATCAGTGCATTACCTGATGGCTATAACACCATCGTTGGTGAACGTGGACTTAAATTATCGGGTGGTGAGAAACAACGGGTGGCTATTGCCCGGGTCATTTTAAAAAATCCAAAGATTCTGGTGTTTGATGAAGCCACATCCTCGTTGGATTCACAGTCAGAACAGGTTATTTTAACTTCTTTGGCAGAAGTGTCCCAACAAAGAACCACACTGGTTATTGCTCATCGTTTATCGACTATTGCCGATGCTGATATTATTATCGTACTGGAAAATGGTCAGATAAAAGAGCAGGGTAATCACCAGGAATTATTAGCGAAAAATGGCCTTTATACCAGCCTTTGGACTATACAGCAGCAGGAAAAAGACAAACAGGAAATACAATGAGCAATGCAACGGATACGTCTGATAAAATTCTCTTAGCGGTAATTGAGCAAGGTGGTTACCCTGATTTTACGGCCTTATATGAAGCTAAGGGGTATAAAGTGGAGACGGTTAATTCACCACGTAAAGCCATTAGTTTCCTGAAAAAAAATTCCATTGCTGTGTTGGTGGCAGAGTTTAACTTTCAGACTGACTTTCGTGACCGCACCAGTTCTTTAGAATCCATTATGGCGAGTGCTCAGCACCAAAAAGAGATTAAGGTGGTTATTTTTATTGATCAGAATAATCAAGAGCGTTTTGAAAAAGTGAGTTCACGTTTTGCTATTCATCAGACATTAACTTTTCCTGTTGATGAAGTACAGTTAAGTATGGCTATCTCTTGATTCCCGTTTTTCTATCTCCTGAATATTCGGGTGCAGGCACACTCATATAAGTGCTGATTCAGCCAGCATTATTATGTCATTGAACTACAAAGTTAGTAAAATAAAGTCCCTGTATTTGTTTCTTTCCAGTTAATTCTTTTAGCACCGTCTCTACTGCTTGCTGAACTTTATCCTGAAGTGCTTTTTTCTTTTTTGGTGTATTGATACTTTCTCTTGTTTGCGATGATAAAGAAGTGATTATTATATCTCGTAGTGGTGCATTATGATTTTGTACTTCTGTAATTGCTGAGGGACTGCCCAATACTTGCAGGCGAACCTGTAAAAAACGCATTCTGCGTTCATTAGTTTGCAGGTTAACAACAAAAGGTGGGGAGAGTTCATAATATTTAGTATCATCAACTTCGTTATCCTCTTCTTCAGCATAAAGGGGGCAGGGTAAGAGCATTATAAATGCTGCCCTAATAAAATTTCAGCCCTGAAATTATCATCCAGAGCAGCTAATTTACGCTTTCGCTTAAG
>JAHXHI010000099.1 GCA_025656775.1 gamma proteobacterium symbiont of Bathyaustriella thionipta | reverse complement strand
GGAAGTTTCACTACCTGAAAATGTAATTGCATTTAAGAAAAAATAATTTGGTCGGGGATGGCCGTTGTCACAACTAGGTCTACACCCGTAACCACATCAAGATAGCCTACTGTCTCTGCGGGTGAATTATTAATAAATACTTCAGCCTCCCCTTCAAGAATAATATAATACTCGACACTGTTTTTTACTGTATGTAATTGTGTCGTTATGCCTTGTTGGACAGATGCTTTAGCAATCGAGCAATGCTTATTATCCGCATTATTTAAAAGTTCATTGATGGTGCATCGCTCTGAGGTAGTAAACTGATTATCGGCCTGATATTTTGTCACATAAGACATATAAATTAATCCCTGTTTATTGGGCAACTGAAGTAGAGGCTCATAATAAACTGAGCCCCTAAAGCCGTACTAAAAAATCGTTCACGCTATTTTATGAATTATTTTTTTCTTGAGTAGATCATAAAACTGGTGAATAATTAAACCTGACATAATACAGGCTGTGCCTATAAAAATTGAAACATTAATGGTCTCCTGGTTGAACCAGGTGCCTAGGAGTAAAGCTGAAACAGGTGTGATCAGGGTTGCCAGGGCAACTGTTGACGGTGATAGTTTAGCCAGTACAAAGTAGTAGCTCACGAAACCTATAACCGAACCCATTACACCAAGATATACAATAGACCAAAGTGTCCGTGAAGGCAATTGTTCAGGAAAAGGATCAGCAAACAATAGAAAGCTTACTATAAATAACGGCATAGAATAGAGTAAGCCGCCGGTAGTGACAATGAGTGCCGGCAAACTGACATTGAGTCGTTTGATCCATACTGCACTGCCAGAGTGTAATAATACTGATACTAATACCGCTGCAATACCCAACATTGCCTGTTCACCCAGCTCAATCTGATCAATAAAAATAATAATAAGCCCTAAAATACCCAGCAGTGCTCCAATCAGTTTATTCAGGCCGAAGGTTTCATTGTTTAATAGATAAAATGCAAAACCTGCTGTCAGTATGGGGGTTAACCCAAATAATACAGAGATTAATCCAGAAGGAATAAACTGGGCACCCCAATAAACCATCATCATAGCACCATAGATGGCAGCAGCAGATGCCAGATAAACCTGACGGGCTGATTTATGCATGGGGATTGAACGATACCAGATAATAGATAAAATACTTGCTAAGCCGGCACCAATAAGCATGCGTAGTGATACACCGGTGATGAAGCTGACACCCTGTGAGCTCCACTTGATTGCCAGCGGGGTGGTTGACCAGATAATGATCATTAATAAATAAGCAATAATAATAAGTAATGTATTTTTTGTCATCATGTTGTTTCACAAAATATGAACAGTACATTGTACGAACAAGCTTCTTGTACTATGGGTAATGAATTCGAAATACCTGAAGTAACAGGCAAAAAAAAAGGCCGCAGATTTTATCTGTGGCCTTTTTTAAAACGGAACATTAATGTTATAAGGTTAAGTAATCAATAACCTTAATCTGAACCGATTTGAAGCACACAGATCATTATTAACACACCAGCGAAGGTGTGTAATGGATTGTGGGCTAAGTCGATACAAATGTGTGTTAGTGGCGTTCATGCTCATAGATTGCGATAAAAGCGGGATTTTGTCAAGCAATGATTGTTGCCGTGTTACTTATGCTGTTTTTCTCTGCTGAAGACCTTTGACATTTTTGGTAAATTATCTATAGTTATAATGCCCATGAACAGAAAAAAGTTTACGAAAAGGTGTTGTTAAAGACGTGGTCAGCGAAATAGGACGTTTCAATATAATTAGAGAGTTAGGTAAGGGAACACAGGGCGTTGTACATCTGGCTGTTGATCCTGTTTTACAACGCAATGTGGCCATAAAATCATTGCATGTAGCGAATTTAAATAATGCGATTGATACTAAAGATTTACTGCTTAAAGAAGCACGTACCATTAGTAAAATGGTGCATCCTAATATTGTCTCAATTTATGAGGCTGGCGAAGATAAAGAGCATAATCCCTACCTGGTATTTGAGTATGTAAGTGGTCAGTTACTCTCTGATGTGATGAAACAAAAAGGCATGATGTCGGTAAAAAATACCCTGGCACTGCTAAAACCTGCCATTGAAGCGATCAGTCATGCGGATCAGCAAAATATTATTCATTGTGATCTCAAGCCGGCTAATATACTGATTAATGATGATAATGTGCCAAAAATTATGGATTTTGGTATTGCCCGGGTACTTTCTGAGCAGAAATCTAAAACAGACGGCTTTTTCGGCACTCCTCGTTATATGCCGCCAGAATATATTCGTGAACAAACCATTACTGCCAGTAATGACTCGTATGCACTGGGTATTATTCTCTATGAAATGTTGACCGGAAAATCAGTTTTTGTTGGTCGAGATATAAAGCAAATTATAAGCAAAGTGCTTAATGAGTCATTACCGCCTCCCTCACGTTTAAATACTGATATTGATGCACAATTTGAAAGTATTATTTTAAAAGCAATTGACAAGAAACTGGATAATCGTTATCACAGTACGACTGAATTAAATGCGGCCATTGATGACTATCTTGAAGGTCAGGGTGCGATTGTTTATCAATCCAGTAAAAAATACGATGCCACAATTGAATTTTTACTGCGCCGTATGAAGCGAAAAAAAGATTTTCCGGCATTATCGGAGTCGTTATTTAAAATTAATAAAATAGTTGATGAAGATGAAAAAGGCTTTGATGCCCTGGCGGGTGCCATTGTCGAAGATTTTGCACTCACGAATAAAATTTTAAAAATTGTTAACTCTGCTTATTATCGTCGTAGCGGCGGCGAGGTAAAAACCATATCACGGGCAGTTATGATGCTGGGTTTTGATGCAATCCGATCCATTGCTGTCAGTTTGATTTTAATTGATCATCTGCATGATAAATCTCAGGCAAAACAACTTAAAGATAGAGTTATTTCGTGTTTATATAGCGGTGTTTTTGCAAAAAATCTTGCTGACAAATCACAAATAAATAATAAGGAAGAGGTCTTCCTCAGTGGTATTTTTTATAACCTGGGCAAGTTATTAGCGATTTTCTGTTTTAATGAAGAATCACTGGAAGTTGGGCGTTTAATTGAGGAAGAAAATATTACTGAAGAAAATGCGGCCATTCAAGTCCTTGGCGTGCCTTATCATCGTCTTGGCGTTGCCATAGCAAAAGAATGGGAATTACCGCATTATATTGTTGATACTATCAGCCCATATAATACTAAAGTGAATAGTAAACGTTTGCAATTGAGTAATGAGGAAAAAATGCATGCGATTAGCAGTCTATCAAATGAGCTGACTGATCTGATTGAAGACAATAAGGACTCAGAAGACTGGCGAAAAAAATCGGTTAAATTATGGCGCCAGTATACACCTCAATTAAATCTAAAGGATAAAGACCTGGTCTCTTTGGCGGATCAGGCAAAAGAAGATTTAATTGATTTGAATTCTATTTTAAATATAAATATGTCAAAATCATCGATCATCCAGGGACTGGAAGTTGAACAAGAAACTGAAAAAACAAGGGTACTGGATAGTGTAGAGTATGAAGCAGACATGCCGACTCTTGTTGTTAACACTAAAGTGGCGAAACAGGTTATTGTTGATAAAGAAGAAGCAGATGATCCTGAAATAATATTAAAAGCGGGTATTGATGATATCGGTGCAATGCTGATGGAAAATTATAGCGTGACCGATGTATTTCGTCTTTGTCTGGAAGTAATGCATCGAGCGTTTAAATTTGATCATGCTGTTGTTTGTATGGTTAATAATAAAAATAAAACCATGGAAGCCAAGTTCGGTCATGGTATTAATAATGCCTTTTTAAGTCAGTTTCAGTTTGCTATGAAGTATAAACCGGATGTATTCCATTTAGCTCTGGAAAAAGGTATTGATGTTTTTATTGCCAATAGGACTGATGAACAGATAATAAAAAAAATACCTGCCTGGTATCAGCAAATTATAGAAGCTGAGAGTTTTATTATTCTGCCAGTGATGGTTAAAAAGAAGGCAATTGGTTTATTTTATGGCGATCGTTTTAAATCAGGCGAGCTAGTGATCAAACAACATGAGCTTAAATTAATGCAGCAGCTTAAGTATCTGGCATCTGAAGCATTGATTAAAAAATACCAGAAATAAAGGGAAACAAAAAGTACTTAGCTGAATTCGATGTAACTATTCAGCATGATTTTTAATCTCAGATAAAATCAGGTAACTTTTTATCAAATAACAATTCCAATGCAAGACTTGAACTTAC
>JAHXHI010000015.1 GCA_025656775.1 gamma proteobacterium symbiont of Bathyaustriella thionipta | reverse complement strand
TGGTACTTAATTAGAAGGTGAGTATACTTTATTGTTTTAGTTTAACGGTATATCTCTATGGGATAGGATTTAAAATAAATTTTGTCAATAGTGCAAATAAAGGTTATTATAGTGTTAATAACCAAGTAAAATAGTATAGTATATTTGGTGGATTTCCTGTAGGTTAGAAATTAGAGGTTGATTATGAATTTAAATGAAGAAGAAATAATGGATTTAAACAGTGGCCTTAAGGCCCTGGAAGATAAACATTTTACCAGAGCACTACAATTATTGTCACCTCTAGCTGAAAAGGGTGAACCAGAAGCACAGCATCGTATGGCCGTTATGTATCAAAATGGCTTGGGTGTTCATCGAAATGAAACTGCGGCCGCATTATGGATGAAACTTTCAGCTGATCAGGATTATGAACTTGCCTGGCATGGCATGGGGTTTATGTATATGGAAGGTGAAGGTGTTGAAAAAAATTCTGAAGAAGCCATTAAATGGTTTACTAAAGGGGTTGATGCAGGATTAATTGGTTCAATAACTACTTTGGCAATGATGTATAAAGAGGGTAATGGAATCGAAAAGAATCCTGAAGAAGCTGAACGCTTACTTAAGCTGGCAGGGTTTTAACTGTTTAGTTTTATAGTGTGATTAAATTAATATTTTTTATGCCGATAGCAGTGAGAATTGAATGAGAGCGTCACAATTATTTGTTGTATTAGATCAAGAGTTTAAAGGGGCACAAACTGGTCACCACACGCCGGTAATGATCTGGGGCCCTCCTGGAGTAGGAAAATCCCAGCTAGTTCAACAGGTTGCAGAAAAACATGAGCGTACCTTGATTGATATTCGACTATCGCAAATGGAACCCAGTGATTTACGCGGGATACCATTTAAAGATGCTGATAAAGTTGAATGGGCTGTGCCATCCATGCTACCTGATGCGGATAAGCATGGTAGTGAAGGTATTCTCTTTTTAGATGAGATTACTTCAGCACCACCGAGTGTGTCAGCTGCAGCTTATCAGCTGATTTTAGATCGCCGTTTGGGCGATTATAGGATACCTGATGGCTGGGCAATTTTTGCGGCAGGTAATCGTCAGGGTGACAGGGGAGTAACGTATAGTATGCCGGCTCCTCTGGCCAATCGTTTTTCTCACTATGAAATTGATATCCATCTGGATGACTGGGTTGCCTGGGCTTATAAAAATGGTATTGATGAAAAGATCATTGCTTTTTTACGTTTTCGCCCTGATTTACTATTTGATTTTGATCCAGCGCATAATCCTGTTGCCTTTCCCACACCAAGAACCTGGGAATTTGTGCATAATGCCTTACAAAAATTCAATGATCACCCTGAATTATTTATTGGCGCCTTACAATCATGTGTTGGTCCGGCAGCGGGTATTGAATTAAATGCCTTTATTGCAAATCTGGATCAAATGCCTGATCTGGATGCCATTATCAATGGTGAAAGCGTACCTACGCCATCAGAAATTGATCTGCAGTATGCCGTTGCTTCTGCTTTAGTAGGCCGTGCTATTCGTGCCAGAGGTACTGAAGAGGCGTATAAAACCTATACCAATATTCTTAAATACGCAGCCAGTTTTCGCCAGAAAGAAATGGGTGTTATGCTAGTTTCTGACATGCATAGAGCCATTGGTGAAGATTTATTTGCTGTTGAAGAGTTTGCTAACTGGGCTGATGCTATCGCTGATATCATGCTGTATGGGTAACATAGTATGGATGAAGCTATAGAAAATAAACTGGGTGCGGCTCGAACCAGGCTTATCCTGGACAAGCCGTTTCTCGGTGCTTTGGTGCTCCGACTACCTATTGTGGCTGCTGATCCATCGTGGTGTAAAACTACCGATACGGATATGAAAAAGCTGTATATTAATCCTGAGTATATCGCACAGCTTAGTGTTGAGGAGACCCAGTTTGCTTTAGCGCATGAAGCCCTGCATTGTGCCCTGTCACATTTTTCCCGCCGAGCTCATCGTGTAAAATTGCGCTGGGATATGGCCTGTGATTTTGCCATTAATCCTATTCTTATCGAAGATGGTCTAAAACCACCGCCACATATATTGTATTTGCGTGAATATATCGGCATGACAGCTGAGGAAATTTATCCCACTTTATTAGATAATGAAAATGATGCTGATAATGAATTAGGGCAAAATAATGACGAAGGTGATCAAGATAAGGGTGAACAATCTGATCAGGGTGATGCTAAAGATACGGAAAATAAAAAACGCAATAGCCAGCAGCAGAATGATGGTGAAAATGGCAAAGGACAAACGGGTGATAGTGAACAATCATCGCCTGATTTTAAGCAGGGTGGGGCAGATGATGATACTCAAAAAGAACCGCCGCCCATACCCAATAATGATGAGATTCAAAATCTCAGTGCACAATGGCAGCAGCGTTTAGCCGGAGCTGCACAACAAGCGTTACAGGCAGGTAAGCTTAGTCAGTCTATGGCACGCCTGGTGGATCATCTGCTGCAGCCGCAATTACCATGGCGTATGTTGTTAGCTCGTTATATGAGTGCCACAGCAAGAGAAGATTATAGTTATACCCGACCATCAAGTCGCCGTGGTGAGCCGGCTATTTATCCTCGTTTGCGTAGTCATATGGTCAGTATTGTTGTGGCACTGGATATTAGCGGCTCAATTGCCACGAAAGAGATTAAAGAGTTTTTGTCAGAAGTTGATCAAATTAAAGCACAAGTACGTGCCCAAATTGCTTTACATGCCTGTGATACTGAAGTCACTGATGAAGGGCCATGGGAATTTGAGCCATGGGATGAGCTGAAATTGCCGATTCAATTTAAAGGCGGCGGCGGAACTCGATTTACTCCCGTATTTGACTGGGTTGAAAAACAGGAGATGCGTCCCGTTCTCTTAGTTTACTTCACTGATGCAGAAGGTGAATTTCCCGAGAGTGAACCTCAATATCCAGTTATCTGGTTAGTTAAAGGTAAAGCACCTGTTCCCTGGGGACAACGAATTCAATTGAATTAACTTAAATATATTGTAAACGAAATGCCCCTATCCAATGAAGACAGCTTAAGATTGAATGTATTACTGGCACAAAAAGTCAGTGCTATACGAATCGATGAAGGCAAGCTGATTGTTTATGCTTTGACTCACAAGGGTGAGGCAAAAATTCAGCTTAATCCAACATCACGAAATGAGAAATACATTAAGGAAGTTAAAGACTTTCTTTCCACAAAAGTACTGGGAGTATCGGGTGGATTTCCGATGTTTATCTCTCAATGGAATCGTATGGGGGACTTGCGTAATAGTAGTTTAGATAAACTTTTATTACTGGGTGAAGAGGAAGCCGTTACTGCCGTTGTGAACAACAAAGATATTACCCCTGAAATTGCTAAAAGTGCCTGGTGGACAGTACAATCAGCAGATAATGCACGCAGTATGCTGGGCAATCAGGCTGTTGTTGAGTCAGATATTGGTCAGGAGCTGGCCCAGTTTTTAATTGAATTTTTACCGTTTGAAGAAGATCCTTTGAGTATGCTTATCAGTACACGACTGGTACTGCAGGCTGGTTTGATTTCTGATGATGAGGTACTGAGCTTATGGAAGAAGGCCAAAAGTAAAAATACACTCTATGTGGGGTTTTTAGATATTCGTCCTGATAATATGCCGGAAAAACTTGCTGAACATTCTCGTTATCGGGAAATAAAAGAGACCTTATCCGATCTGCTGAATGAAAATAATCCTTATGCCATTATCTTGTGTAAATTACTCAGTGAATCAGGGCAAACTTTTCTAAAAACGGCTGAAGCATCATTCAAACGTCTTCCCAACTATGATATTGCCGGTGAATTATTTGAGAGTATCAGACGTTATGTCTATGTTAATTTACCTGAATCAGGGCAAACTTTACAGCAACATGAGCTGGCCTTAACACTTTATGGTGAACCGCAAACTGATATCAATGAGCTTACTCTTCTGGTCAATGATATTTACCATGAAAAAAATGATAAATATTGCAGTGATGAGCTAAAAGCAATACAGGCTCTAATACCCGATTTACTTTCCCAATTAAAGGCAGTCTTGTTTTTAGCCCGAACATCACAAACATTGCTGGCTCCCACTATTGCTAATAGTACGGCGGTTGGGAGTTTAATGAGAAAGAAGCTGAAGCCGGTATTTGATCCTATTTTGCTGAACTTGAGGGTCTTACAGCAGTAGAAGGTGATAGCAGTCTTTCTATGGATAGGCTGCTAGTACCTAAACACATTAATTTTGACCGATTAACTTTTCATATGCCCGATTCAACTTACTTCGGGCACCATCCACATTAAACATCCA
>JAHXHI010000132.1 GCA_025656775.1 gamma proteobacterium symbiont of Bathyaustriella thionipta | reverse complement strand
AAAACTGGCTGCATGACAGCAGAAATGATGATGGATATTATATATCTTATTTTTTAATTGTGTTGTCTTGACAGTGGGGTCCACTATACTCATCAACAATAGAATTTAGCCAGGCAATTGAAAATGCCTGGCTAAATTATCAAAAAAGCACCTGAAATTTTAGTTTTCATAGCGTTCCATAATTGCTTTTTTAGCATTTTTATACTCTTTTTCTGTAATAATTCCCTGCTTATAACTTTCGTTTAAATCCATTAACTCCTGTCCCATTGTCGTATTGTGCGTTGTTGTTTGAACATCTGCACCACCACCACCACATGCAGTAAGTGATAAAACCATTAAAGCAATTATGATAAGTCTAGACATAATATATATTTCCTGTTTAAAGATTAAGTCGTCAATAATATCATAGATTTATTATTACAGCGTTAGTAATAAACATAATAATTCAGGATAAAATTTTTAGTAAATTATTTTCAAGTGGTGGCATTATTGGATCCTTATAAAATTAAGGTTAAAATGATTTTTTTATAAGGCTTTACTGTTTTTAAACAAAACCTCAACTCTATGGATAGAGAATAAAATGCAAGCTGCTAATAATACGTTTTTAAGCTTATTTCAACGTTTTTTGAAAAAAGAAAGTGCTAGTGGGATTCTTTTAATGATTGCAGCAATTTCAGCAATTATTATTGCCAATACACCACTTAATAGTATCTATGATGATCTTCTTGAGGTACCTGTTGAAGTCAGAGTGGGTGCTTTACATATCGCCAAACCATTAATTTTTTGGATCAATGATGGTCTAATGGCTATCTTTTTCTTTTTAATTGGTCTCGAATTAAAAAGAGAACTTATTGAAGGTGAATTATCAGAAGCGAAAAAAATCGTACTTCCCGCTTGTGCTGCAATTGGCGGTATGTTGGTCCCGGCAATAATATACGCATCATTTAATTTAAATGATCCTGCCGCATTAAGAGGATGGGCTATTCCGGCCGCAACCGATATTGCCTTTGCTTTAGGAATTTTAGCCCTTTTTGGTAAAAGAGTACCCATTGCACTAAAAATCTTTCTTGTTTCACTGGCAATAATGGATGATATGGGTGCTATTGTTATTATTGCTATTTTTTATACCAGTGAGTTATCAACTGCCAGTCTGATTATTGCTATTGCTTCTCTTATTATTCTGGCAATATTTAACCAGCGTAATCTAAGATCGTTAGCACCCTATATCTTTGTTGGAACAATTTTATGGATTGCCGTTTTAAAATCAGGCGTGCATGCTACGCTGGCCGGTGTCCTTCTGGCATTTTTTATCCCGCTTAAAAGCGAATCAAAAAATGAACGTTCATTAGCAAAAGATCTGGAACAAGATCTTCATGGCAGTGTCTCCTATGTTATTATCCCCATATTTGCATTTGCTAACGCAGGTGTTCCTTTAGAAGGTTTAAGTATTAACACGCTACTTGAACCAATTCCCTTAGGCATTATTTTAGGTCTTTTTTTTGGTAAACAAATCGGCATTATATTTTTTAGCTTTATCGCCGTTAAGTTAGGAATTGCTACACTACCGGATGAGATTAATTGGAAACAGCTTTATGGTGTAGCATTGCTGTGTGGTATAGGATTTACCATGAGTCTCTTTATTGGCTCATTGGCATTTGAACAAGGCGGGACTGAAGCAACATTGATGAATGATCGCTTAGGTATTTTAATTGGCTCAACTATTTCAGCAATTACTGGTTATTTATATTTAAACAAGGTATTACCTAAATAAATTATTACTCTTCTATAGAGATACTGATAATTTACAGCTTTGTTCTGTCGAGGCAAATTTATTCGCCTCATTTTGGATAAAATCTAGACTGATTCTTCTTCAAACTTGAAAACTTCATAACCCCAGTCATTGTCATTAATAGTCAGTATAATACAGGAAGGCCCCCCCTTGTTTCTTGTATAACCGGCTGCTCCGGGATTAATGACATGTGTATTTGGCTCTTCTTTATCTATGACCTGAATATGAGTATGGCCATAGACCACAGCTCTGGCATCAGGATGAGCATTTCTTAAATCACTATGACCAGGTTTATGCATATCATGCAGATGTCCATGCTCAATAACAAGCTTGCCGCCAGGCAGTGATAATTCTTTAACATGAGGCAAGTGCTTCACTAATTCCCAATCCTTAAAATCCCATAAGTACGGCTTATCGTTATTTCCGGCAACAGCAATAATGTGACCTGATTTAGGCTGTAATGCTTCAAGCACAGTTCTCGAACCGATGTCACCAGCATGGATGGCAATATCACATTCGCTGATTATCGTATTGATCTGATCACTTAATTCCTCATGAGTGTCTGAAACAATACCGATTTTAATCTGCCTGGATTGTGTAAAATTAGTTTTCTGATTTAAAAGCATAGCAATGTATTTTTACTTTTCTTGATCCTTATTAGCAGCTTCAGCTTTCTCTGCTAATTTGTTATCACCCATGACTTCATCTGCCATTACTCCTGGATGGCAAGCAAATTTGATCCGATGATCTTCCGTTATGATCTCAGGAACAAAGGCGCTTTCATAAGGAAGATGTGAAACGTCTGATTTAACCATAAGAGTTACCTGATTAATTAACTCTGAAATTTAGGAAGAGGAATTCTACTATATTATTTTTGATTTGTCAGTATGCCTTTAGGGGGAGGGGTAAATCAGAAACATCAATTTAACCGACCTTTAGATTAATGTATCCTCGTTATAAGTAATGCCTATAACAACAATGTATCAATAAAACTGGGGTAAGCTCAAAGCGGTTTTCCAGATCGGCAGACCCCATTCTCAGACAGGTGCACGGAATCATCGACGTGACGACCTAAGTCGTACGCCAGGTCATCACGGGTAATTCCCATCAGATCGTTTTGAGACCATTCGTGCATAATCCGCTGGATCCTGCTATACGTATTAATGGCTGACAAAGCCTGTGCTACGGCACCGGAACGATCCATAGCGGCTTTAATGAGATAAAAATGCTTCAGGCTTTGAAAAAGCAGGAATCATGGTGTCAGGAGATAAAAAAGGAAACCCATTTTCAGAACTATTATTATAACTTTTGTACAAGCCATTAAATGGATTTGAGTCTCCAGGAAAAATGCCAAATCCAGAGAAAGGATTGTATGGTGAACCCATTACATCATACATCCCTTTGCTATTATTGCTCTTTTTCTTTGAATGCTCGTAGTTGGGGCTAAGATGACTATAGCCTGGAACCATATTACCTGGTGTCACAATACCTGGAACAGTTCCTGGCAATGTACCTGGTACCTTATAAACTGGTACGGGCACATATTGAATTTGTACTTGTTGTTTGCCATTATCATTCGTCCAGTCATAATTTGGCCTTGAATTATAGGCCTCATTTTTATATAAGGGAGAATCATAGGAAGGAACAGTGTATGGATTCATATTAACTGAAGGCTTATTCGTTATATAGCCATTAGCATCAAAGTCGCTGGCATAAACTGGTTTCCTAAAAGATTCTGGAATATATCTTTGTTGCATTTTGTTTGTCGCGGCTGGCGGCCTGATATTCCTGGGTTGTTCAACACTATACTGCTTAGGATAATTATCTTTTTGATATTGTGTCTCCCGGTTAAAATCATTCGTAGGATAATATTGCTCAGGCTGATGTATTTGCCCACCTGGTAGAGTATTTAAATTAAAATCATCGTATTTATAATGATCGGATTGTTCATACCAGGACGATTTTTTTCTAATCTGGAATTGTTTGGATTCAGGATAAAAAATATTTTTCTCAACCCTGCTCTGTTCTTGAGGATAATACCAATTACGTTGGCTTTCATAACGTTCAACACGCTCAATATCATATTGAGCCTGTTCAGATTGGTCAATAACATCACTGGGAAATAGGTATTTAGTGCCCGCAGACACAGATGTCACTATCAGTAACAATAAAATAGATGATAAAATCATGACTAATATTTTATTTACTGGTAACATTTTATACATACTCTTTGCGCCTGTTTTGAGAGACTATTAAAATCATTTTATTGCTTCTCTTTGTACATTTTTTTCATTTTATAGTACCAGCACCAGAAATAACCTCCAGCCAGTTCATAACCTGAATAGATATAATTGTATACATTGATATTACTTACAGTCCAGCACATCAAGTGCATACTTTCTTTATCACCACAAATTAATAACTGATCATCCTCTTGTATTTCAAAATCATTTCCCGGCAATAAAAAATTATTGTAACTATTCAGCATAAATTTAAAAAAAATTGAAAAAAAAAGCTTGACAGAAAAGTTATGTAATTTATTAAAACCGACATGTCTATG
>JAHXHI010000184.1 GCA_025656775.1 gamma proteobacterium symbiont of Bathyaustriella thionipta | reverse complement strand
GCATAGACATGTCGGTTTTAATAAATTACATAACTTTTCTGTCAAGCTTTTTTTTTCAATTTTTTTTAAATTTATGCTGAATAGTTACCCTATTATTTAATAAAAAATCGAAATTTTCTTTATATTCCAAGAATATAATACATAATCCAACTCAATTTTAACGTTGCCTGACAGTTGTTAGCAGCATTTATTGTTTATTGACAACCGCAACGACTATCTAAAGATAGCGCTTGTATAAGTACAAAAATTTATACTATAGTTAAATTAAACAGTCTGCCTGAATACGGTGTATCCACTGCAAAAACGCTGAAATATGTTAAAGTTATTTACTCAGCTGTCGTTAAAACAATATAACTGGTAAAATTTTGCATTAACCACCAGGGGTAATCCCCATTGTGGCATTAACTAAGAGAAATCAACCATGGCCAATTTTATTCAATCTGTCGATGAACGTACTAATCTTGCTGGAACCAATAGACTTGAAGTATTGCTATTCAGTCTGGGCAAAGATGACTCTACCGATAGGCAGGAAGTTTATGGCATTAATGTATTCAAAGTCCGGGAAGTCATGCAGGTGCCTGAAATAACCCATGCCCCCGATATGCCTGATTCTGTAGAAGGAATGACCAGCCTGCGTGGGACAATGGTTCCGGTTGTTAATTTACCTAAGTTTTGCAGCCTGAATATTTCAGATGAACCGCAAATTCTCATTGTCACTGAATACAATAAACATATGCAGGGATTTCTGGTACATTCAGTCGAAAATATTCTTCGCTTACAATGGAATGATATAAAAGTACCACCGCCGATGATGTCTGATCGTCTGGGCGGTCTTGTGACTGCAGTAACTGAATTACAAGATGGCCGAATTGCCATGATTATGGATGTTGAAAAAGTACTGGCAGAAACCGCTCATTTTGCTCAGGAAGAATCCTACTATGACGATATCAGTTCTTTAGAAGGACAGGGCTATACCATTATGTTTGCAGATGATTCCTCTGTGGCCCGCTCCCAGATTGAACGTACTCTGGATCATATGGGCGTTGCCCATGTCAGTGCAATTAATGGTGCTGAAGCATGGACAAAACTCAAAGAAATAGCAGCAAGAGCAGAAACAACAGGCTTGCCGGTTAAAGATTATGTTCAAGCGATATTAACCGATGTTGAAATGCCTGAAATGGATGGTTACGTATTAACCAAACACATTAAAAATGATCCCCGCTTTGCCGGCATTCCGGTCATTATGCATTCTTCCCTGTCTGCTGATGCCAATATGTCACTCGGTAAAGGCGTGGGTGCAGATGCCTATGTTGCTAAATTTGAACCTAAAGAATTATCAAACAAATTAACTGATATCTTAACTCGTGAAACAAAGACTTTAGAGGGTAACTCTTAACTATTTCAATATAAATTCTACCATTATTTATCGCGCTATAGATCTGCTCTAAACAGCGGGTCTTTACCTTTCGCTCATTTAACGTTAAGTTATCTTTCTTAACCAAAAGCTTCTAATGAGAAGGATCACAAATTGATTCTGCTTAGCGGTTATGCAAAGGAATATTTTTGATAGTAGCAATAACAAATATCAAAACTCGAAGAGGCATACAAGCTCTAAACTATCTTATGTCGCTGTGTTTCAGTTTTTTGTTAATTTTGCCTGTTTATGCAATACAAAATGTTGATACATATTCAAATGATATTACCGATAAAAAGAGTCTCGACAGCAATAAAGTGTCTGCTCAACCCTCCCCTTTGACAATTAATTATCAAGAGAAAAAAAATATGATCATCGGTATTTTAACCCATGATCGCTCTATTTCACTTGAAAATCCGCCATGGAAACTCTCTTTTAGTCGTTTAAACCAACACCCGGACTATCACTTTAGCCCCCGGTTTTTAACCATAGAACAACTCAATGATTCTTTACAGAATGATGAACTGGATTTTATTATTTGTGATGCGCTTAATTACCTTATGCTTGAATCAAAATACGATATTTTGCGTTTACTCACTCGAACTGAACAATACTCAGATAGTTTTATTGCTTCAGAAGCGTTATCTGTTTATACCCTCAGTAATAATTCTGGAATTACACAATTAAGTGATCTTAAAAACAAAAATCTGGGAATACTGGATGATAATTCATCAATCTCATGGTTATTTTTAGAAAAATTTCTCTCTAAGCATGAATTAATCATTAATGATAATGTTCATATTAAAACGATCACTAATATCAGTCTGTTTTTAGCCCTGTTGCACAGCAGACAAGTTGATGCAATTGTTTCTAAATCCGGACTCATTGAACAATATTTGAGTAAAGAACAAATAGATGGTCTCAAGCTGATTAATCCACGAAGAGGCTGGCAAGCACCCTTTTTACACAGTTCAATTCTAATACCCGAGTGGCCTATTGCAAAAGCCTGGTTTATAGATGATGAATTAGCAAATCAAGTGACCACACTATTACTGCATCAGTTTAATAATGATTCTAATGAAACCACCTCTTATTTTTCAAGACAATATCAGTGGGCTATTGCTCAAAACTACAATACCCTGGAAAACCTGTTTTTTTTATCAGAAGAAACTGATGTTCCCATTAATAGCGACCTGAGTTCTTTTTCACCAAAAATACAGTATTGGGTCAGTTTTATTATTATTTGTTTTTTAGTCATTATTCTTATTTTGTATCTGCGTTCATCAAAAGATCTCAACAATCGTCTCACCCTGTCAAAAGAATCTTTAGAACAGGAAATAAAAGAGCGCCAGCATGCCCAGGAACAGGCATTAAATCATCAGGCTGAACTGGCTCATGTTGCAAGATTGAGTACGATGGGGGAAATGGCCTCTGGTCTCGCTCATGAACTCAATCAGCCGCTTTCTGCTATAAATACCTATGTCCAGGGCTGTATACGACGTATTAATATGGGCACAGATGATTCGGCAGCAATCATCAATGCCTTACAATTGACCACCCAACAGGCAGAGCGTGCAGCAGGGATCATTCGTCGTTTGCGCAGCTTTGTACGCAAAGGTGAATCACATAAAACCTATAGTGAAATTAATCACCTGGTCAATGAGGTCACCCATTTTCTTGAAACACAGTTAAAAGAGAGAAAAGTAAGCCTGAAACTTGAATTAGAAGATAACCTCCCTCCTGTTCTTGCGGATATTATTCAAGTTGAGCAAGTACTGATTAACTTATTAAAAAATGCCATTGAGGCAATGTCTGATATTGAATCCCCTACCATTTTAGTGTCCACCAGACTATTTAACCATAACTTAATTGAGCTATGTGTTATTGACAGTGGCCACGGGATCAGTGAAGATAAGCTCAAACGTATTTTTAACCCCTTTTTTACAACAAAATCCAGCGGTATGGGTATGGGACTGTCCATCAGCAGCTCGATCATAGAAGCTCATGATGGTAAACTTTACGCACAAAATAATGCCGATCAAGGTGCTAGATTTTGTTTTACATTACCGATTACAGAACAACCGGGAAATAATAATGAGTAGTGATGCCATAGTTTTTATTGTTGATGATGATGAAGCAGTCAGACAATCAACAGCATGGTTAATTGAATCAATTGGTTTAAAAGTAATAACGTTCGTTTCTGCTGATGAATTTTTAGATAAATACAATAATGAGCAGGGCTGTATCGTGATGGATGTCAGGATGCCCGGCATGAGCGGTCTTGAAGCACAGGAAGAAATGAAGAATAAGGGAATTGCATTACCATTAATTTTTATTACCGGCCATGGTGATGTACCCATGGCTGTTCGGGCACTCAAACGCGGTGCATTTGATTTTATTGAAAAACCCTTTAATGATCAGCTGCTTCTGGATTCAGTACAAAGAGGACTTAAAACCAATAATGAAGCGATAGAATCATTAATCCGCAATGAGTCCGTTGATAAACGAATTTCAGCCTTAACGCCAAGAGAAAAAGAAGTCATGATACGTGTCACTGAAGGCAAGCCGAATAAAGTGATTGCTCATGAGCTGAGTGTCAGTATTAAAACAGTTGAAGTACATCGTGCCAGAATGATGGAAAAGATGGAAGCAAACTCGGTTGCTGAACTGGTAAAAACAACCCTGCTGTCCGGTCTCTTCTGATATTTCAGCCAATCAACCCGAGACAACAAGACTTATTGCCTTATCTGGCACTTGATTAGCATAAAAAATATAAGTTATGTCATTGTTTTTATTGAACATAATGACCCTTCATAGGGATTCCCCTAATTAAAAAGAAAAATCACCCAATTACATCATAATTAATTTTTTATGTAACTATTCAGCATGATTTTTAATCTCAGATAAAATCAGGTAACTTTTTATCAAATAACAATTCCAATGCAAGACTTGAACTTA
>JAHXHI010000141.1 GCA_025656775.1 gamma proteobacterium symbiont of Bathyaustriella thionipta | reverse complement strand
CATTGGTGAGCCTCATAGTGAATTGATGAGATTGATTATGAGGTAGGGAAAACTTTTTTGAAATAACGGTAGTTGCTTAAGCGCTTACCTTCAATTAAACAGCTTGAAAAGTTATTAGACGGTTAAAATTATTAATCACCATTCCAGGTTTAATATTTATAAGGACGATACGCTGACCTGGCAACACCACTATCTATTGCCGCCTGAGCCACAGCTGGAGGGATTGTCGATATCAATCTGGGATCAAAGGGTTTGGGAATAATATAATCTGAGCCAAAAGTCAGACTGTCCATATCATAAGCCTGAAGGACTTCATCAGGAACAGGCAGTTTTGTTAGTTCAGCCAGTGCTTTTACAGCAGCAACTTCCATCGCCGTATTAATCGTCGATGCCCGAACATCCAACGCACCACGAAAGATAAAAGGAAAACCCAGCACGTTATTAACCTGATTGGGATAATCTGATCGACCTGTTGCCATAATTAAATCATCACGAACGGCTCTTGCTACATCCGGAGCTATTTCAGGATCAGGATTTGATAATGCAAATACGATGGGTTTTTCAGCCATTGATGCAATCATTTCAGGCATCACTAAATTAGAGCCTGACACGCCAATTAATACATCTGCTGCCTGCATTGCATCAGCTAAAGTTCGGTCATTTGTCTCTGTAGCAAACTCGCCTTTATAACTATTAAGATCATTTCGCCCCGTATGCACCACACCTTTGCGATCGATTAAATTAATCTGGTGTTTTTTTACGCCCAGAGCAACCAGAAGTCGCATAGAGGCAATCCCTGCTGAACCGGCACCAATACACACAATTTTTATATCATCCAGAGACTTCCCTTGAATTTCAAGTGCATTGGACAAACCTGCTGCAATGATAATAGCCGTACCATGCTGATCATCATGAAAAACAGGAATATCTAATCGTGCTTTTAGTTCTTTTTCAACTTCAAAACAGTGTGGGGCAGCAATATCCTCCAGGTTAATTCCACCAAAGGTAGGAGCGATATTAACAACCGTTTCAATAAAAGACTCCTGAGTATCTGCAGTGACTTCTAAATCAAACACATCAATACCGGCAAACTTCTTAAATAAAACACCCTTACCTTCCATAACAGGTTTCCCGGCCAACGCACCGACATTACCAAGTCCTAAAACTGCAGTACCATCTGTTATTACAGCAACAAGATTGCCTTTAGAGGTGTATTCATAGGCCAACTCCGGATTCCGGGCAATTTCACGTACTGGTTCAGCGACTCCAGGGGTGTAAGCCAGAGACAATTCATCTTGTTGTTCACATGGTTTACTCGGCACCACACTAATTTTTCCAGGAAAAGGCAGTGAATGATAATTCAGCGCTTTCTCATGTAAATTGTCCTGAATGTGTTTATTATTTCTCATGTCATTATCAGACATAGGTTTCCTTTGAACTAATGTATCATCATCATAATTCGATTAACCTGAAACAGTATCGCTCAATATTATGATATTTTTTTATAACTCAAGATCATGTTCTGTACGAATATGAATCGATTGACGACCACTATAGGTACTCACCCAACCCCTTAACTTTACAGGCTTACCAACTAAGCGCTTAAACTGACGATTCGAAAAATAGGGCTTATCTTTTTTTGCAATGCGAATTGATAACTTCGAGCTTAGCTTTAAATAAATACTTTTTCGGCTTTCACTATAATCTGAAATAGTGCCATAAACAAAACGATAGCCTTTGCTATGTGATGGTAGTTTATGAGCATCAACCCATTGATTTTCCGGTAACCGCCAAATCCCCAGTTTGGTATCATGAGCCTGCTTTTCAATAGCCCGATAGCAATTAATACGACTATCATTAGGGGGAACAACGATGCTGTGTGCCAGTCCCCTGGCTAATAAAATTTGCTCAATACTTCGTCCATCTTCAAGGGAAACGTAAGCTAATAAGCGTTTGTAGCGATCTTTTTTATCCTGGTCATATGCCAGACCTATTTTTTTATTACGCTCCAATAGCTGATTTAAGACTTTCTGTGCTTGCCTGGCAAATGGTTGTGATGGTTTACCCTGACGACCTATTTCTGGAGTATTAATTCCAATTAAGCGGATCTTCCGACCATCTTTCAAGTGAATCGTATCACCATCAACAACTTTAGCAATCCGGCCCCACTCAGTGACTTTGGCCAATATCTCTATATTAGTCAGACAAGGCTCATTTGCCAGGACAATATTGGGCCATAAACAATTGAGAACAATGAATGGCCATAATAAATAAGAGAAAATGTGCTTAATTATTTTCAACAGCATGTAGACTTCCATTGCAGGCAAAAAAAAAGCACTTTGGAAAATCAAAGTGCTTTTTTAATTGAATTGATTGCTAAACGTTATGAATCGTTCAGAAATAAAATTCTATTACTTATCTTTATACCTAAAACTTCACATGACGTTTATTTTTTCATGCCGTACTTCTGACGGAACTTATCAACACGTCCAGCAGTATCAACCAGTTTCTGTTTTCCGGTATAAAAAGGATGACATTTTGAACATACTTCAATCGTTAATACGTCTTTATTAATTGTAGAGCCTGTTGTAAAGCTATGCCCACAACTACAATTAACCTGAACTTCTTTATAATTTGGGTGGATGTCAGCTTGCATAATATTAAACCTTATAAAATTCTTTGAATGCCGCCATTAATAGTTTACATCTTTAAAAAAGGGGTAAAACAATTAATACCGCATCTACTTGGAACGGGCGATCATACTCTCGTTTTTCATATGTTTCAAGAAATAATTTAACATCAGTTTGATCTGCACGTGTATTTATTCATAAACAAACACTTTCAACACTCTGCTCAACAACAGTCTAACGGTTCATTGAAGCGAAGAACTGATCATTCGTCTTGGTATCTTTCATCTTATCCTGCATAAATTCCATGGCACTGATTTCATCCATAGGATGTAGAATTTTGCGTAAAATCCAGACCTTTTGTAAATCTTCCGGATTCATTAACAGATCTTCTTTTCGAGTACCAGAACGATTCACATTAATCGCAGGATAGATGCGCTTTTCAGCTAATTTGCGGTTTAGATGCAATTCCATATTACCAGTACCTTTGAATTCTTCAAAGATCACTTCATCCATTTTAGACCCTGTATCAATCAATGCAGTTGCCAGAATCGTTAATGAACCACCTTCTTCAATATTACGTGCAGCACCAAAGAAGCGTTTAGGACGTTGTAATGCATTAGCATCCACACCACCGGTTAGCACTTTGCCTGATGAAGGAATAACCGTATTATAAGCACGCGCAAGACGAGTGATTGAATCAAGCAGAATAACAACATCTTTTTTATGTTCAACCAGACGTTTGGCTTTTTCAATCACCATTTCAGCAACCTGAACATGACGACTGGCAGGTTCATCAAAGGTAGATGATATCACTTCACCTTTTACCGAACGTTCCATTTCTGTCACTTCTTCCGGACGTTCATCAATAAGAAGAACCATTAAAAAACATTCTAGATGGTTAGCGGCAATAGATTGAGCAATATTCTGCAGCATCATTGTTTTACCGGTTTTAGGCGGTGCAACAATCAAACCACGCTGTCCCTTGCCTGTCGGAGACATCAAATCAATAACCCGAGCAGTAAAATCTTCGGTACTGCCGTTACCCTGCTCCATGGTAAAACGGTCATTTGGAAATAAAGGCGTCAGGTTTTCAAATAACACTTTATGACGAGAGTGTTCTGGTTGATCAAAGTTAATCTGATTTACTTTTAATAAAGCAAAATAGCGCTCACCATCTTTTGGCGGTCTGATTTTACCGGCAACCGTATCACCTGTTCTTAAACCAAAACGTCTTATTTGACTGGGTGATACATAAATATCATCGGGTCCAGCAAGATAGGAGCAATCTGCCGATCGTAAAAAGCCAAAGCCGTCTTGTAGAATTTCAAGAACACCATCACCATAAATATCTTCACCACTTTTTGCGTGAGCTTTAAGGATTGAAAAAATAACATCCTGTTTTCTAGCTCTTGAGATATTCTCAATTTTAAGTTCTTTAGCGATATCCAGTAATTCAGAGGCGGGTTTTTGCTTTAGTTCGGTGAGATTCATTTTAACCTTTAGCTTATAGCTTTTAGTAATTGATGGAATGGTTGATTGATATGCATAATCGATATGATTTGAAAAATTTAGATAAATATTTAATTCAGGCTTCTATTTTAAGTCGTTATTTAACTTCTTGTGCTAAGAATATGGAGGCTATCAAATAATTAGAAATTTGTTTGTAACTATTCAGCATGATTTTTAATCTCAGATAAAATCAGGTAACTTTTTATCAAATAACAATTCCAATGCAAGACTTGAACTTAC
>JAHXHI010000240.1 GCA_025656775.1 gamma proteobacterium symbiont of Bathyaustriella thionipta | reverse complement strand
AAAACTGGCTGCATGACAGCAGAAATGATGATGGATATTATATATCTTATTTTTTAATTGTGTTGTCTTGACAGTGGGGTCCACTATACTATAATATGTACGCAACAGGTAAAGGTTTTAGGCAAGATTATATTAATGCACACAAATGGTTTAATCTGGCGGCAAGTAATGGTAATCAGGATGCAGTTAATGCCCGTAATAGTATTGAACGTCGTATGAGTAAAGACCAAATTGCTCAGGCACAAAAAAAAGCAAGGGCATGGCAGCCTGGATTACATAAAACGCCATTACTGCAAACCGATGACTTAGAAGCAAAAAAAGAAGCACAAATCGAATTAACAGATAAAGAAACGATTAGACTGGTACAGGCTAAACTTGCACAGATTGGCTATCAACCCGGGCCTGCTGATGGTGCAATGGGGCGTAATACCCGAAGAGCAATTCGCCAATATCAATATGATAATAAGCTGACCGAGAATGGTAAAATTACCCAGTCACTATTTGATTCTTTGTTTCCTGATGGCAAGCCGGAACCCATCGTGCAAGTTGTCAATAATAATGGCCTGTTTTTCCCTGATATCTGGGTACAGAATGATGAACTTCAGGAATCGAGTGATGAGCAATTACGAGAAGAACTTGTGACTTTGTTAGAAAAAGGTCGTCAGCATCGTGCTGCGCAGACATGGTTCTTAAATGAATTGTCTGCACTGGTTAAGCAACCGCAAGCCGACTGGTCTGTTATCTTCAGGGATGATTTTCAGGATGGCAATTATACAAAGTCACCTCAGTGGTCAGTGAGCTCGGGACATTTTAGTGTTAATGACCACGGTTTATTTAGTCGGGTGAATCTTCAGAAAAAACGGGGAAATCAGCGTTCCCAATCAAGTTAGGACTTTTCTACGGCTATCCTGGGCGCCATACTGGAACATGCAACCAGAGGTGAGGAAAAAAATAAGGCCACCCAGGATGGTTCAAGCGTTGCAAAAATTATTACTGAGCAAGTTATACCTAATGATTTTGCCTTAAAAGCCAAATTGACCATTCAATCAAAAGAAGGACAAGTTGAATTAGGACCATTTTCTGGAGCACAGCAGAATCAAGGTTATCAATTATTTATTTCTCCTCATCTAAATCAGGTCGAATTGCTTAGAACAGGATCACGGGGTCGTTCTGTGGTTGAAGCAAAAAACGTGACTGTTTCTTTAAATCAGGCGCATGTGTTTGAGTGGTTAAGAGATGCTTCGGGAATGATGACCATTGCTATGGATGGTGAACAGCTTTTTCAGGTGAGTGATCGTGGTTACAGGGATGAATTTTCTGGCTTTGCACTGCAGAATTTATCAGGTTCAGTCATACTGCATGAATTGAACATCGTGGCTAAAAAAGACTGAATTAGGTAAGCCTTTCTGAACAGCAGAGTATCAGTTATCTCGATGTATGCTCTGCTGTTATCAGTATGATTTAGTGACGGAAATGGCGCATGCCAGTAAACACCATAGCAATGCCATGTTCATCTGCGGCATCAATGACTTCCTGATCACGCATTGAACCACCTGGCTGGATAACGGCAGTAATGCCTGCTTCTGCAGCAGAATCCAGGCCATCGCGGAATGGGAAGAATGCATCGGATGCCATGACTGAACCGGGGACTACAAGGTTTTCATCAGCGGCTTTAATACCGGCAATTTTAGCTGAGTAAACACGACTCATCTGACCTGCACCCACACCGATAGTTTGCTTGTCTTTGGCATAAACAATGGCATTTGATTTAACAAATTTAGCCACTTTCCAGGTAAAAATAAGGTCCTGCATTTGTTCTGCAGTGGGTACTTTTTTGGTGACGACTTGTAAATCACCTTCTGTGATCATACCCAGATCTCGCTCCTGAACCAGAAGACCGCCATTAACGCGCTTATAATCCAACGTTTGTAGCGGTGTATCTGACCATTGACCGCATGATAAAACGCGGACATTTTTCTTTTCAGCTAAAATGCTTTTCGCCTCTTCATCGACAGCGGGCGCAATAATCACTTCAACAAACTGGCGCTCAATGATAGCCTTGGCAGTTTCTGCAGACAGTGGCTGATTAAACGCGATGATGCCGCCAAAAGCGGAAGTAGGGTCGGTCTGGAACGCTCTGTCATAAGCTTCCAGCTGATTACTACCCAGTGCTACGCCACATGGATTAGCATGTTTGACGATGACGCAGGCTGGCGCTTCATCAAACTGCTTAACACATTCAAGAGCAGCATCTGTATCTCCTATGTTATTGTATGATAACTCCTTACCCTGAATTTGACTTGCCGTAGCAATGCAGGCTTCTTTGGGAGAGGATTCAACATAAAATGCGGCATTTTGATGGGGATTTTCACCATAGCGCATTTGTTGGGATTTATCGAACTGTAAACTATAGGTCTGTGGGAATGTTGTTTTACTTTTATCTTCTATATTAGTGGCACCCAGATAATTAGCGATGTGACCATCATATTTAGCGGTGTGTTCAAAAGCCTGAACTGACAGCTTAAAGAGTGTTTGTTTCGCTAATTTTCCTTGAGATGCTTTCATTTCATCAATAATACTATTGTAATTATCAGGGTTTACAACAATGGCAACACTATTGTGATTTTTGGCTGCGGCACGAACCATGGTTGGGCCGCCAATGTCGATGTTTTCAATGGCGGTCTCTAAATCACAGTCAGGCTTGGCTATAGTCGCTTCAAAGGGATAAAGGTTAACCACAACCATATCAATTGCATCAATACCGTGCTCACTCATGACGTCATCATCTATACCGCGTCTGCCCAGAATGCCGCCATGGACTTTTGGGTGTAATGTTTTGACTCGACCGGCCATCATTTCTGGGAAGCCCGTGTAGTCAGACACTTCAGTCACCGGGATATTGTTGTCCTGCAGCAGCTTGGCTGTGCCGCCAGTGGATAAGATATTAACCTGCATTTCAGATAATGCTTTGGCAAATTCGACAACATTGTCTTTATCTGAAACACTGATGAGTGCGGTTTTGATTGTGGCCATTCAAGAGACTCCAATAATTAGTCATTGTGATTTTTTCTGCAAAGGATTTAAGCTGAGATATGATAATTGTAAATGAAAAGTGAAACAACAAAAAGAAAAGATTGATTTTAGATAATTTGGCAGTAGATAGGCTATGAATTCTGATTTTTATATTATTAAGTCAATGATAATTGACGCTTTGGATAGGCTTTATGGACTATTCACTGATATTGTATTGTTTAAGCTTTTTACGCAGTGTACCACGATTAATACCAAGAATTTGTGCGGCTTTACTTTGATTGCCCCGGGTATGTTCAAGAATGGTTTCAAGTAATGGTGTTTCAACCTCTGCAAGAACGAGTTGATACAAGTCATTTATTGCATGGCCATCGAGATCATCAATATAGCTGGTTAATACAGAACGAACACAATCACGTAATATGCTATTACATGATTCATCTTTTTTATCAGAATCATTGGAGAGATATCTTTTTGACTCAAATTCTTCAGGTGTATTTAAATTTTTAATTTCGCTTATTACATCTTGCACTGCGGGCATGGACTTTAACCTAAAATAAATTATCGTGAAGAACTATTACTTTAAAATGAATTCAACCATTATAGACTTTAAAAAAATTATTTTTGTAAGGTTTTTCTTTCAAATTGAAGTAAGCGTGTTTTTTTTGACTATTGTCATGTAAAAATAGTAATAAAAGAATTAGTTACAGGCATTAAAAAAATCATATGTCATAGTATATTGCTGCTGAGCATTGGTGATTTTATTAATTTTCTTCCAAAACTGTTCACCTCCAGGAAGTGGTTTAACCATTGACAGCAGGTGTTTTCTTGCCATTCTTGTGCCATGTGTCTCACCGTAGAATGAATATAAATCCTTAAGCAAGCCAAGAACTGTCTCACTTTTTCTCTGTAATGATGGTTCAGGTAAATGATTTCCTGTTGCTAAAAAATAGTTGATGTCAGCAAAAATCCATGGTGCTTGAACGGCTGCACGGCCAATCATGATTGCATCGACACCTGAGTATTGTATTACATATAAGGCCTTCTCTGCACTATTTATATCACCATTTGCTATAATTGGTATGTTAACTTGTTGTTTTACCGATCGAATTGTTTCATATTCGGCTTCACCACTATAGGCGCATGATCGTGTTCGTCCATGAATGGTCAATGCTTGAATACCACTTTGCTCCGCAATCTGAGCAATTTTAACCGCATTTTTATTTTCTTTATCCCACCCGGTGCGAATTTTTAAGGTAACGGGAATAGAAACGGCATCAACCACCGCGGATAGAATTTTATAGTGGACCCCACTGTCAAGACAACACAATTAAAAAATAAGATATATAATATCCATCATCATTTCTGCTGTCATGCAGCCAGTTTT
>JAHXHI010000182.1 GCA_025656775.1 gamma proteobacterium symbiont of Bathyaustriella thionipta | reverse complement strand
GGATGTTTAATGTGGATGGTGCCCGAAGTAAGTTGAATCGGGCATATGAAAAGTTAATCGGTCAAAATTAATGTGTTTAGGTACTAGTTGTAACTGCACTGCAAAAACAACCGCGACACCCACTATTGCAGCAGCAGCCAGCATCGTATAAAACTGCTGCTCTATCTGCTTGCGTTTTTCTTCACGCCAATTTAATAAGTTAATTCTGGCCATTAATCAAAACTCCTTAATGCAAGTCCACAGGCAATCATTAATGCAGGAGCATCATTACTCAGTACCTGAGCCTTGATTTTGGATGATAAAGTCATATTTGCAAAAGGGTTTGCGATAGAGGTACTGATACTCAATCGTTCTTCAATCATTTGATCAATATCCGGTATAGAGGCACTACCGCCCGCGAGAACAATATGATCCACTGAACTAAACTGACTGGATGAGAAGAAAAATTGTAAGGATCGACTAATTTGCTGGGTCATTGCTTCTTTGAAAGGTTCCAGAACTTCTGGAATATAAGTGTCGGGTAATCCGCCCTGTTTTTTTGCCATACCGGCTTCTTCGTATGACAAGCCATAGCGTCGTTGAATCTCTTCGGTTAATTGTTTGCCACCAAAAACTGCTTCCCGCGTATAAATTGTCTTTAAATCATGTAAAACACTTAAGGTTGTCATGGTAGCGCCCACATCAAAAACAGCAACCGTCATGCCCTCAGCACCATTAGGTAATTGAGGTGCAACCAGTGAAAAGGTGGTTTCCATGGCATACGCTTCAACGTCTATAATCTTTGAAATCAAGCCGCCCAAATCAGCAGCTGCGACTCGCACATCAACATTCTCACTACGCGAAGCGGCTAATAACACATCCATATGTTCTGGAGATGTTTCACTGGGTCCCTGTACTTCAAAGTCCAGATTGACTTCATCAAGAGAATAAGGGATGTACTGATCAGCTTCAACCATAATCTGGCTTTCCAGTTCATCTTCTGATAAATCCGCCGGCATTTGCACGATTTTGGTAATGACTGATGAACCAGCAACGGCTAATGCTGCATTTTTTTGACGTGTACCTGAGCGTTTAACTGCTTTTCTTACTGCTTCACCAACGGCATCAACATCAGCAATATTTTTTTCAGCAACTGAATTAGGCGGCAGCGGTTCAACGGTATACGCTTCAACCCGGTACTTGTCACCACTTTTGGATAATTCCAGCAACTTTACTGCGGATGAGCTAATATCAACACCCAGCAAATTTTGTGCTTTATTTCCGAATAATTGTGCAAAAGCCAAAACCAAATCCTTTATTCTTAGAATATTACCATTAAGAAGTCGTTCAATAATTGTAATACTTAATTTATTGAAAAGAATGAGAACATACACAAATTCCCATACAATAACTCATTTTTATTCGTCTATATACTTACATTCAATAAACGATTATCAAACATTCATTACGTAATGAATACAAACCAACTCAATATAAAATTTCAACAACTTACACAACAATCATAATATATTAGATTAAATTTGCAAGCTTCAATTAAAAAATAATAGTTTATTTAATTATTATTAGCTTAGTCTTCTAACAATAGACGACTAATTCAACAAACAAAAGCGTCATGTTATTTATTTTCTAACTCAGAACAGAATCTTTTTAATGCGAATAAAAAGAGATTTTTTACTGTTTTTATTGCACTTTGTAGCATATTTTGGATAACTCCCTGATATAGAGAGGTAAGGAAACACTCAATAAAACATGTTTACCTTTTTCTTCATATAGTTAGAGAATATTCATATCATAGTGCATTAAATAACATAATCAAGTGAGCAATTAATTATTTTTCTAAAAACGAGTGTGCTATCACAAAAAAAACTCTATAATTAAGTATATTGCGTGAACTATTTAAAGTTATATTAACACCAACTTGAGCAATTATGCGTCGCCTATACCAACTTTTTCTGACTCTCCTCACACTTTTTCTTACTATTACAGTGTTTTCTGTGATCACGATCACATCTGCCTATTACTATCTGGAACCCAATTTACCTGAAATAGACGTATTAAAAGACGTACAATTACAAGTCCCGCTAAGGGTTTATTCAACTGATAATAAATTATTAGCTGAGTTTGGCGAAATGAAACGCGAACCCGTCTCATACCATGAAATTCCTGAAACGCTCATTCAAGCCATTATTTCTGCTGAAGACGAAAGCTTTTTTCACCATCCCGGTGTTGATTACAAAGGTATTCTCAGAGCAGTTATCCACTTGATTAAAACGGGTACAAAAGGACAAGGTGGTAGCACCATTACCATGCAGGTCGCCAGAAATTTCTTTCTAACCAGAGATAAAACCTATATTAGAAAAATTAATGAAATCTTTTTATCATTAAAAATTGAAAAGGAGCTGTCCAAACAAGAGATTATGGCACTCTACATGAACAAGATTTATCTAGGCCATCGTTCATATGGTGTTGCAGCTGCAGCTAAAGTTTATTATGGCAAAGCATTGAATGATTTATCACTTGAACAATATGCAATGATAGCGGGCTTACCTAAAGCACCTTCTGCGTATAATCCCGTTACAAATCCTCAAAGAGCCACAATTCGTCGCAACTATGTTTTATCTCGAATGCTGCAATTAAATTACATATCAAAAGAACAACATAGCACCTCTGTTAAAACCATTGATAATGCTGAAATCCATACAGCAAACATTGAGGTAGAAGCACCTTACATCGCTGAAATGGTACGTGCTCAAATGGTCAAGCAATATGGTAATGAAGCTTATACGACAGGTTTCAATGTTTATACCACTATTTCAGGTAAGATGCAGACAGCCGCCAATCAGGCTCTTCGCTCAGCACTCATGAGCTATGAGCACCGACATGGATATAAAGGCGTATCAGGTCATTATGACTTAATACCCAACACTCCCATATTAGAGCAGTTAACGTTATTGACAGACTTTAAACCCGTGGGCAATTTAAAACCGGTACTGGTGACTTCAATCATACAATCAACACCAGAAACTGACACTAAAAAGAAAAAAAATACTAAAAAAGAAAATACACAACGTGCTCAAATTTTACTTAAAGATGGAAACAGCGCCTTCTTGACATGGAAACACATCAAATGGGCCCGCAAATATATCAATGATCGTCGTATGGGTAAGAAGCCAAAGAAAATTGAAGAGGTATTCAATATTGGTGATATCATCTATGTAGAACAACTTAAAAATTCTGAGTATGCACTGGCACAGCTTCCCGAAGCATCTGCTGCATTGGTGTCACTTAACCCTCAAAATGGTGCCATCAATGCAATCACGGGTGGTTTTGATTATTATCATAGTAAATTTAACCGTGTTATTCAGGCTAAACGCCAACCTGGTTCTAACTTCAAACCATTTATCTATTCAGCTGCCCTGAACAAGGGATACACCACAGCCACATTAATTAATGATGCCCCGGTTGTGTTTAAAGACAGTCATCTTGAAGGTTTTTGGCGACCTGACAACTATAGCGGCAAGTTTTTTGGGCCTACCCGACTGCGTAAAGGGCTGATCAAATCAAGAAATCTGGTTTCTATTCGTATACTTCGTGACATTGGAATTAATTACGCCATTGATTATGTACAGCGATTTGGCTTTATAGGAAGCGAATTACCTAAAAATCTTTCATTAGCACTGGGCAGTGCCACACTCACTCCCATGCAGATAGCACGAGGCTATGCCATATTAGCGAATGGTGGTTATGACATAAAACCCTGGTTTATTGAACGTATTGAAGATCCCAGTCAGACAATTCTTTTCAAGCAACAATATACCAGCGTTTGCAGCAAAGATTATCCTGTAGAAGATTGTCCTGAAGATGAAAGCCTGCATGCGCCCCGTGTTGCCGATGAAGATAATGTTTTTTTAATGACCACAATTATGCGTGATGTCATAAAACACGGCACAGGTAGAAAAGCGCTTAAACTGGGACGCCAGGACCTTGCAGGAAAAACGGGCACAACCAATGATCAGCTGGATGCCTGGTTTTCTGGATTTAACCGCCAAATAATGGCGACAGCCTGGGTGGGATTTGATACACCACGTTCATTAGGGCGCCTTGAATTTGGCGGTACAGCCGCGTTGCCCATGTGGATGAATTTTATGGAAATTGCTTTAAAAGACATGCCAGAACAGGCTTTAATTGAGCCTGAAAACATTGTTACTGTGAAAATAGACTCTGAAACAGGGCTTTTGGCATCAGGCGGTTCAAAGAAAACACAATATGAATATTTTATTGAAGGTTCTGAGCCTCAACGTTCCAGTATCGACTCAGACTCATCCGTTTCTTCTGGCTCAAATACTGAAGCCGTTAATGATGAATTGTTCTAGTACCTCGACACATTAGTTTTGATCAGTTGAATTTTCATTTTAACAGTGGCAATTGTTCAACAGTCAGCAAAACTTCAAGGCTCCT
>JAHXHI010000306.1 GCA_025656775.1 gamma proteobacterium symbiont of Bathyaustriella thionipta | reverse complement strand
TTCAATATCTAGCCGATAATTTTTCACGAAAACACTTCTTTTTGATATTAAGTTGTTGTTTTATATATCACAAGAAGACCTGCACCCGTGTCAGACAGAGGAATATTTTCCTGTTCAACCAGTAATTGTCGGATCAGTGTGATGTTGTTTTTTCGACGGGCATTCGCGAATAAACCAATATGCCGAATACGATGAAACCGTTTGGGTAAGATGTGTAATAGAAAGCGCCGGATGAATTCATCCACCGGTAGCGTCATGACTTTTTGTTGATGTCGGTCTTTGTTTCTATAATCTTTCCATTGGAAGGTTATCCCCTTATCATCCATTGACATCAAGCGACTGTTCGCAATAGCAACACGATGTGTATAACGTGACAAGTAAGCTAAAACAGCTTTTGGACCAGCAAAGGGCCGTTTGGCATAGACCACCCATTCTTTCTGGCGAAGCGGCTTAAGCCAATGAGTAAATGCTTGACGGCTTTCAATGTTTTTCAACTGATGATAAAAATGCAGCTGTTTATCCTGATAAGCTTTCATGAGAAACGCTAGAAAGAGTCTCCGAAACAGGCGCGATAAAACTCGTACGGGCAAAAAGAATCCAGGTCTACAGGCAATCCAACGTTGACCATCGTCTGACAATCCACCACCTGGAATGATCCCATGGATATGAGGATGATGAGTCATGGCGCTACCCCAGGTATGTAATACCAATGTGGCTCCGACTCTTGCACCCAGATGCTTTTTATCTCCGGCAATAACTCCCAGTGTTTTAGCTACTGCTTTGATCAGGATGTCATAAACAACTGACTTGTTCTGATAAGCCAAATCATTTACTTCTGCAGGGATAGTAAACACCACATGGTAATAGTCAACCGGTAACAAATCATCCTGACGCGCTTCTAACCAACGCTGAGCGGCACTGGCCTGACATTTTGGACAGTGCCGGTTACGGCAGGAATTATAGGCAATATGAACATGATTGCAGGATTGACACTGCAGGATATGCCCACCCAATGCCATGGTACGACAACGCTCAATGGCAGACATCGTTTTGAGCTGCCCAAGATTGAGATGTCCTTTATGGGATTGTCGCCATCGCTCACCGTGTTGTTGGAAGATATCAGCAACTTCCAGTACTGGCCGGAACATGGCTATGCCAGTGGATTAAGCGATTTGACTGAATCCAGGGGGCTAATCACCTTGCTTAATAAATCCGTAGCCACATGAGTATAAATACTGGTGGTTTCTAGCTTACTATGCCCTAATAACACCTGTATGACACGGATATCAACTTTTTGCTCCAGTAAATGTGTGGCAAAACTATGGCGAAGCAAATGCATTGTTACTCGCTTTTCTATTCCGGCATCATGTGCGGCGGCCAGGCAGACTCGGGACAAAGTTCGTGTGCTCATTGGATTAATGGGATTTTGCCCTGGAAATAACCAACCACCCTTAAGTAGGTAATGATGTGCTTTTCCATATCGCCACCAATCACGCAGCTTCTCGAGTAAGACCGGTGATAATAAGGCATATCGATCTTTACTACCTTTGCCCTGTTCGACATGAATACACATCCGTTCACTGTCAATATCACTGGTTTTTAAAACAACGATTTCACTGATCCGTAAACCAGCGCCATAGGCAATTGAAAAGGCCGCCTGATATTTTGGTGTGGCTGCATCAATCAGTCGGGTGACTTCTTCAACCGTTAATACCACGGGTAATTTACGGGGTTGAGGCACATGGCTCAATGGCCGGACAACCTCTCTGTCATCCAGTGAGACCTGAAATAAAAAACGTACACCACTGATGGTTGTATTTATGGTTCCGGGTGCAGTTCTAGTTTCGGCCAAGTGTAATTGGAAGCGCCTCATATCCTCCTTGGTTGCTGAAGTGATCGGTTTGCCAAGAAATTCAGCCAATTTTTTTACTGCACGGATATAATCCGTTTGTGTGTGCGCTTTAAATTTACGCATGTTCATATCTTCAATCATGCGTTGACGTAATGGGCTGATTTTAGTTTCTGAAGTCTTCATGAGTCTTCTCCTGAGTTAACTATCGGATAGACTGGAATAATATGGTAAAAATATTGGCTTAATGATGTGGGATATTGGTAACGTATGGCAGTGAGGCTAGCCCTACCGCAGAGCGGTTTAGTCCTTGCCTCAGGAAAAGAAACAGACCTGGCTTGACTCCAAATGACCGAAAAGAGTTGATAAGAAACAATGAACTAAAATCATCTGACGTTAGTTATCAATACAATATTAGAAAAACTCGACATAGTACTTTGTGTCATTACTTACAGTTCATGATCATACATAAATTTAAAATTGAGCCAATTAACTTGTTTAACTGGCTCATAATATAAGATATAATGAGCCAATTATGAAGAAATATAATTGGCAATTAAAAAATTGGCCTCACTTTGAATATGATTTATCTTCACTTCAGGAAGATATGTATCACTTTGGCATAAACGCAGGCCTTGCCAATGGGGCTGTTTCTCAATTATCTAAAAATCTTCAATATGATGCTTACATTGATTTAATGGTTTCAGAAGCTATCAATACGTCTGAAATTGAGGGTGAGCACCTTAATCGACAGGATATCCGTTCCTCTATCCGAAACCATTTAGGCTTGAGTAATCCGTCGGAGCGCGTTGGTGATGTCAGGGCTGAAGGTATTGCTGCCTTGATGGTATCAACACGAAATAATTTCCACGAATTGCTAACGGCTGATTTGTTGTTTCAATGGCATACGCTTGTAATGCATGGCAACGATAATTTAACAGGTAAAACCTTTGAAATTGGTCAGTGGCGTACAGAAACCATGGAGGTTGTTTCTGGGCCCATCGGCTATGAAAAGACGCACTTCGTCGCGCCGCCACCAGAACGTGTGGCTCAGGAAATGATGCAATTTATTACCTGGTTTAATCAATATCATCCGATGCATCACCACAAAAAAAGTCTACCCGGTCCAGTAAGAGCCGCTATTTCGCATATCTGGTTTGAAAGTATTCATCCATTTTCAGATGGTAATGGTCGTATTGGTAGAGCACTCTGTGAAATAATTTTAGCTCAAGATTTACAAAGCCCGGTATTATTCAGCTTGTCGACTGAAATTGAAAAAAATCGTAAAGACTATTATGAAGCGTTGGGACAGGCCAGCAGAACCTTGAATATCACCGACTGGATAAGCTGGTTTGTGAAACAAGTCAATTATGCCCAGATAAATGGTCAAGCCATTGTTAATCATGTACTGTTAAAAGCAAGTTTTTGGGAATTTCACAAAAAAACGGTCATGAATAAACGCCAGGAAAAAGCGGTAAGAAAATTATTTGATGCAGGCGTTGAGGGTTTTGAAGGCGGTCTTAGTGCCAAAAAGTATATATCCATGACGAAATGTTCTAAAGCTACCGCAACCCGGGATTTAACCGATTTACGTAACAAACATGTGCTGCTTGAACGTAATGCCGGTCGAAGTACCAAGTATGATCTTAACCTTAAACTCTGATCACTGCCGATATAAGCGAGGGGTAAACCTATTTCATGAGTGACATTGAACAGTTTTTAGAAGCCGCTACGCGAGATAACACACGCAGAAGTTATCAAATGGCAGTTAAACATTATGAGGTCACCTGGGGTGGTTTTCTACCGGCAACGGCTGACAATATAGCCCGATATCTAGCTACTTATGCTAAAACACTCAGTGTCACAACGTTAAAACAACGCTTATCTGCACTAGCCAGGTGGCATCAGGACCAGGGCTTTCCCGATCCAACCAAAGCGCCTGTCGTCAAGAATGTCCTTAAAGGCATCAGAGCCTTGCATCCTTATCAGGAAAAACAGGCTAAACCCCTGCAGTTGTCTGAACTTGAACGGTTGGTTGCTTATCTTGATACAAGTATAAAACAGACAACACATCAACCAGATTTATTACCTCTGTACCGCAATAAGGCCTTAGTGCTATTAGGCTTTTGGCGTGCGTTTCGAAGTGATGAGCTGACTCGTCTCATGGTGGAATCCATTACTCTTAATCCGGATAATAGCCTACAACTCTTTTTACCCAGGAGTAAAACTGACCGAAGCAACCAGGGGCAAACGTACCGGGTACCGTCCCTAAGTCGTTTATGTCCGGTAAAAGCTTATCAGGATTGGATAGTACAGGCCCATCTTCAGGATGGCCCGGTATTTTGTGCTATTGACCGTTGGGGGAATGTCAGTGACAAAGCTTTGCATCCGAACAGCATAATTCCCTTACTAAAAAAATTATTACATCAGGCAAGCCTTGCCAATAGCCAGGCGTATAGTGCCCATTCTTTACGCCGAGGCTTTGCCAGCTGGGCAAATGCCAATCACTGGGATATAAAATCACTCATGCAATATGTTGGTTGCCCCCTATGTCAACATACCTGTCGCCTGAAAAATTTAGTATTAGGAGACAAAAATGGTAAGATATACCCAGGAATTTAAGTTACAAT
>JAHXHI010000061.1 GCA_025656775.1 gamma proteobacterium symbiont of Bathyaustriella thionipta | reverse complement strand
CATTTTATCCGGCCGTTTATTTCAGTTTTTCTTCCTGTTTTTATAATAATATCAATTGCTTGGAATAAACGGATGGACACTAATTAATAAAACAACAGGACATCAAACAAATAGTACTTGTTGTATCGTCACATTTTGTTAATTTGTATAAATCTTAATTATTTTTAAACAATTATAGAGAGTATAAAATGAAAAAATTATTAATTGCTACAGCAATCGCAAGTGTAACAACCCTATCAATGTCCGCCAATGCTTTTTGGGATGACGGAAACAGTAACACCAACTGGAGAGGCAGCGGTTATAACGACATGAACAATAATGCTTATGGCAGCGGTTATGGTAATGGTTGGGGTGATGGTTCTGGTGATGCAGATATGGATGGCGACTTTGAAGTCACTATCAAGGGTCGTGGCCGTGGACGTGGTAAGGGAAATACCCGTGGCTCAGCTTCTGGTCGTGGATATGGCAATGGCTATAACAACTGGGACAATCGTTTCCAGGGCTATGGTGATCAGCGTTATGACAACTACAACAACCGTGGCTACTATGGTGGTGGTCCCTATGGTTATGGTCGTCCACCAATGCCGATGTATAATATGCCTATGCATAATATGCAGCCCCGTCAAGCGGCTCCCGCTCCGGCAGCGCCCGCTCCGGCAGCTAAATAGTCACATCGTTTCATAATAAGCTATCAGGGGAAGGCATTTGCGTTTCCCTGATAGTTTCATTATCAGCGATAAGCCGCACTTCTGACACGCTATAGGGTATACATAGACCTGACAGAGACTCAAAAGCAAAATTAAAACGAATTTTCGTTTAAGATAAGCCTGTTTTATCCGTCATAAACTGATGTAAATAAAGATGAATTCGCTGAATAGTTACGATTTATGCCTGCTGCAGTATATGAGTCTTATAAAGACAAAAATCACATTTTTCTTTTTGGCTGGTTTCTTCTATCAGTGGTGTTAAAACCGTAAAACAACATAAGGTTCCTTCTGTTTCCCAACAAGGTTTCTCCTCCTTATCTTGAAACATTACACAATCAAATTTCTCACAACCGAAATATTCGTAACATTTTTCCATAATCAAAAATACCATAACCTTTGCTTTCAAAAATTAATGGCACACCGTGTGCTCTTCAATGATTGCAATGGCATTAAATCATTAGCCTGATCACATTCATGTTCTAAACAATACAATAATTAATATAAACAGGCAAAATTCCTTGTGCATTTATACCTCTCATTATTAATAATATACTATAAATGACTTATTTCTATATTTATTTGTATATAGTTTGAAAATCATGTCACCCTGCAGTGACATGAGCTAACATCCATTTGATTGAATCAGGTATGTCACTATAAACTATCGACAATTGCTTCTGCTTCCTGGTGCCATTTATCGATATTCTCCCGATTCTTTTCTATCCAATCTTTGAGAATTTCAGACTGTATCTTGCCATCACAGCTGACAGACACCCCTGATTCTCTTGCTTTTATAACAAATAAACGTTCGAGTTGTTCATTCACTAATCTATCTCTGTTGTCAGGATGCATAACAGGATTTCCTTATAAAATAATGATTACATTTGATTTTATAATAGAATAAAAGAGATTAAGTTGCTTGTCTTAACACGCCATCCACTTAACTTTTCATGACAAATCTTGCTTAACTATGGATAAAGGGGATTGTTGAGAGTGTAATTAAATAAACACGAAGAGAAAAACACCCGAAAATTATCATGCAGATAAACAGTTAACTATCTGATCCGGCTTCTCCGGCTTGTAACTGTTTTAATGAGGTTAATCATTTCCCTGTGTTGCAGATTTTCCGGCTCCTGAATTCCCATTAGATAATCAAATAATACCGGGTCAATGACTGTTAATAATTCCTCAAACTGCGTTTTTTTTTCATTTGATAAGTCATCATAATCAAATTCCAGAAAATCATTAAGGAATAATTCCAGTTCCAGCATACCTCGACGACATTGCCACTGTAGTCTCTTTTTATCAGTCATTGATTAAATCGCATTTTTAAGCATTAGTTTTTTAATATGACCGATTGCCTGCGTTGGATTGAGATGTTTAGGACACACTTCAACACAATTCATAATACTGTGACAACGATAGAGTTTATAAGGCCCTTCAAGCGCTTCCAGGCGGTCATCCGTTGCCTGATCACGACTATCCGCTAAAAAACGCCAGGATTGCAGTAAGGCGGCAGGTCCTCTGAACTTGTCGGGATTCCACCAGAATGATGGACAGGCAGTTGAACAACAGCCGCAAAGTATACATTCATATAAGCCATCCAGTTTATCCCGTTGTTCAGGACTTTGTTTAAACTCAATTTCAGGAATCGGATCATTAACAATCAACCAGGGTTTAACGGCACGATATTGTGTATAGAACTGCGTCATATCGATGACCAAATCTCGAACTACCGGCATACCCGGCAAGGGTCTGATAACAATGGGTTCTGTTAAATTCTCAACCAATGTCACACAGGCCAGACCATTGCTACCATTAATGTTCATCCCATCTGAACCACACACCCCTTCACCGCAGGAATGGCGAAAAGATAAGCTTTCATCTTGTTCATTTTTTAATCTCAACAGGGCATCACGCAGCATGGTGCCCTGCTCTATATCTGATAATTCATAGTCCTTCATATACGGAGCTGTATCAGTTTCTGGGTTGAATCGAAAAATTGTAAAGCGCATTACATAAATCCTATATTATGGTCATTAGCAGCAGAAAAAGCGTACACATTTAACACGCTATCAAGGGTTAATAAACCCGCTCCTTAGGTGGAAAAGTCGCCACAGTCATTGCTTTGCAGCGTACAGGTTTATAGCTCAGTTGATTATTATTCATAAAATAAAGACTATGCTTCATCCAGGTAACATCATCTCTGTTCTCAAAGTCCATACGAGAATGGGCACCACGGCTTTCCTGTCGAGCCAATGCACTGATAACAGTAGCCAAACCAATTTCAACCAGATTCTCAAGTTCAAGTGCTTCAATTCGTGCCGTATTAAAAATTGTTGAATAGTCAGAAATCCGGGCTTTGATGAGTTTATCTTTGATAGCCTTAACCGCATGAACGCCTTTATCGAGCACATCCTCTGTTCTAAAAACACCACAGTTTTCTTCCATTATCTGTTTAAGCTCAGCTTTTAACTGCGGCACCGTATACGATTCATCGGTATGCTCTGCAGGCTGTTTCCAACGTTCCAGACGCTGTAAAATATCAGCAGCACTGTCTTCAGATAAATCTTTATGATGAGGATTTTCTTTAAGATAGTTAATAATATGGTTGCCGGCAGCCCGGCCAAAAACCACAATATCCAATAATGAATTTCCACCCAGTCGATTAGCACCATGCACTGATGCACAGGCACATTCACCCGCAGCATATAAACCAGGGATCGCTGCGTCTTCATCCTTTCCAACAGGAACGATTACCTGGGCATAACGATTAGTGGGAATGCCGCCCATGGTATAATGAGCCGTTGGGAAAACCGGAATGGGCGCATCAATCGGATCAATGCCCAAAAAAGTCATACTGGTATCGCGAATACCCGGCAGGCGTTTTTTTATGACATCACTGCCAAGATGATCCAGTTTCAATAACACATAGTCTTTATTGGGACCACAGCCACGCCCTTCTCTGACTTCAATAGCAACAGCACGGCTGACCACATCTCTTGAAGCAAGATCTTTTGCATGAGGCGCATAGCGTTCCATAAAACGTTCACCTTCGCTATTCACCAGATAACCACCCTCACCACGTACGCCCTCACTAATGAGCATGCCCTTTCCTGCAACACCGGTGGGGTGAAACTGAAAGAACTCCATATCCTGTAAAGGAATACCGGCTCTCAGTGCCATAGCCATACCATCACCGGTATTAATACTGGCATTGGTATTGGTTCGAAATAACTGCCCTGCACCACCGGTGGCAATCAGTGTCGTTTTAGCTTGAATTAAAATTTTTTCATTGGTTTCAATATCAATTGCTATCGCACCAAGAATATCACCCTGATCATTTTTTAATAAATCAATGGCAAAAAACTCATCAAAAAAATGGGTTTTTGCTTTAATATTCTGCTGATAAAGTGAATGTAGCATAGCATGGCCGGTACGATCGGCTGCTGCGCAGGTTCTTGCCGCCTGTTCACCACCAAAATCCTGACTTTGACCACCAAATGGACGTTGATAGATGCGGCCATTTTCTAAACGAGAAAAAGGGACGCCATAATGTTCCAGCTCAATAACCGTTTCAGGCGCAGCTCGACACATATATTCAATCGCATCTTGATCACCTAAATAATCACTCCCCTTGACAGTATCGTACATATGCCAGTGCCACTTGTCAGGGGTAACATTACCTAACGAGGCTGTAGAATAACCCCTATTTTTAATACTTTTTCAATAAATCCACAATACAGGATTCATAAATAGCTTTCAATTTCTAAGA
>JAHXHI010000095.1 GCA_025656775.1 gamma proteobacterium symbiont of Bathyaustriella thionipta | reverse complement strand
GGGGATTAAGACAAAACGATTAAAGGCTGGTTGGGACAACCAATACATGCTTAAAATTCTAGGGCAATCAAATTAAGCGCGATTGCCCTGTCATGAAGGTGTTTTATATAGAATTATGCTTCTTCAATGATTCTCAGTTAAAAAAATAGCGTTAATCCAATAACAGTAATACCTTAAGAGATACCTGGATTTTGATCACAGACTAATAAGTGTAGTCATATGAACTCAGCAGACTATGCCCTGAAAAGGCATCTTTATTCCAAATTGTTCTGCATTCTGTTCCGCCAGGACTCACTTTTTCTTAAATTTCAATATCCATTTTATCTGCTATGCTTGTTATAAAATATGAGGTTTAAATAGATAACTTGAGGATAACCTGATGAGTGATGAAATAATTAATAACCTGGGTCCATTAGCACCACTGGCAGGTGTATGGGAAAGTGATAAAGGGGTTGATGTATCCAGAATTCATGGCAAAGAAACAACGACAAAATTTCGGGAAAAAATTGTTTTTGAGCCGCTTGGGCCTGTAAATAATGGTCCTCAGGCCTTATATGGCTTACGTTATTCAACCCTGTGCTGGCGCCTTAATGAAGTTGATCCTTTCCATGAAGAACTGGGTTACTGGTTATGGGATAAAGACCGCAATCAGGTGTTACGTAGTTTTACGATACCTCGCGGTGTTGTGGTTAATGCTGGAGGTTATGTTGAAGAAGACAGCAAAAGCTTTCGTTTAGAGGCTGAACTCGGCTCTGAGACCTATGGTATTTTATCCAACCGCTATCTGGATGATAGTTATAAAACCAAACGATACTATTTAGAGATCACCATTAATGATGACAACAGCTTCAGCTACAAAGAAAACACACAATTATGGATACCGATTGATCAGGCTATCTTTGATCATACCGATCAAAACGTTTTGAAAAAAGTATAGACAAACACATGATAATGAGCATTTATATCACTATCAGGTGCTCATTTTCATGGCAATAAAAACAACAGAAAGCGCAATCACTAATATAATTCCTGTGGATCAATATCAATTGACCAGCGAACTCTTTGTGCTGCTTTAGTGGCATCAATGGTTTTAATTAAATCATTGAGAATATTATGCAGATTTTTCCGTGATGAGGCCTGAACCAGTAACTGGCCTCGAAACTTACCTGCTTTTTTTTCCATAGGCGCGGATACTGGTCCTAAAAACTGCACATCATGACCAGCAGGCAGGTATTGCTGACTTGAACTCATGGTCTGAAAACAATACTCTAAAAATGACTGATAATATTCAGTTTTATTGCCTTCAGCACGTATTAATGCCTGATAAGCATAGGGTGGAAGTAATATCTCTTTACGTTCTGCCAGTGTTTTTTCTGCAAAGCCCGTATAACCTTCATTAAGCAAAGTATTCAGGATCTCATCTTCTGGATGAGATGTCTGCAAAACAACCTGACCTTTTTTTTCTTCTCTGCCTGCACGACCGGAAACCTGAATAATTAATTGTGCCAATCGTTCTGGTGCTCGAAAATCAATTGAGTAAAGTCCCTGATCAATATCTAAAATAGCCACTAACGTCACATTGGGAAAATGATGTCCCTTGGCAAGCATCTGAGTTCCGATTAAAATTTGCTTCTGACCGTCTCTTGCCTGTTCAAGCATTGTTTGCAAAGCTCCTTTTCTTTGTGTCGTATCACGGTCAATACGAATAACCTCTATTTCAGGAAAGAGTGCTCTAATGGTTTTTTCTACCCGCTCTGTACCAATGCCCAGGTGAGACAATTCACTATGACCGCATTCGGGACATTGTGTCGGCAGGCTTTGCTCTGTCTGGCAATGATGACAACGCAATCGATTTTGCTGCTGATGATACGTTAATTTAGCATCACAACGATGGCAATGACCGATCCAGCCACACTTGTTACACAGTAAAACAGGTGAATAACCTCGACGATTCTGAAATAATAAAACCTGATTATTTTTGTCCAGATGCTGATGGATCAAATCAATTAAAATACGACTGATACCATGCTGTAGATACTGGCCTCTTACATCAATTAAATGCACTTCAGGCGGCTTTGCCTTACCCGCTCGCTGACGTAGTTTGTGGTGGCTCATTTTTCCTGTCTGACATAGGTACAATGACTCCATTGAGGGTGTTGCTGATCCCAGAATAATGGGAATATTGGCGTAATTGGCTCGCACCAGAGCAATATCCCTGGCAGAATAACGAATACCATCCTGCTGCTTAAACGACAAATCATGTTCTTCATCAATAATAATAGCCCCCAGATCGGGCATTGGCGTGAATACTGCTGAACGAGTACCAATCAGGATGCGCACTTCCCCGCTGGACACCTGCTGCCAGATTTTCATCCGTTGAGTATTGTTTAAACCTGAATGCAGCGTTTGTATCTTAACTGAAAAACGATGTTCAAAACGATGGATTAATTGCGGTGTCAAACCAATTTCCGGCACCAGCACCAATACCTGCCGGGTATTTTTTAATTGCTGTTCAATAAATGACAGATACACCTCAGTTTTACCACTGCCGGTAATACCGTCAATCAGGCTGGCATGATAACGGGCATCATGCCCTAACAATGCAGTAACGGTTACTTGTTGTTCGGCATTAAGTTGTAAGCCGGGATTCCTGCAAATATCATGATCCGCTTCATAATTCTTGATACTGTTTTCCTGGACTTTTGTTGCCAGCCAATTTTTTTCAACTAATACTTTTAGCGCACTTTGCCATTGCCCTTCCTGTTTACTGGCAATTTGTGCTTTGCTCAGGCCTTCTGGCGAACATTTTAACTGCTCCAGAATACTTCGTTGACGCACAGCTCGCTTCAATAAATCCCAGTCAGCATTTTTGCCCTGCTCAGTCAAAAACCATAATGTCACACCCGGCTCAGGCGCTGATTCTTTTTTTCGATAATGAACGGGCAAAGCCGTCTGATAAACTTCACCAATCGGGTGATGATAATAAGCAGCCACCCAGTTAAGCAATTTAATAATAGTGGCTGGAAAAACTGGCTTTTTATCAAGAATTTTACTGATAGGCCTTAATTTTTTTATTTCAATATCGGTGTGTTCCGACAATCCCAATACAACGGCAATTTGTTTAGTCCGGCCAAAGGGCACAAGAACTCTCATGCCGGGCATGACATGTTGTGGATTTATTTCATCGGATAGCAGATAATCAAATTTTCTTCGCAGCGGCGTGGGTACAGCAACTTGAACAATGTTAAAATTTTTATCTGAGGATTTTTTTGGTTTCTTTTCTGACAAAGTATTTTCTGGTATAGAGTTTTCTGACATAGCGCTGATAATAACACCTTAGACATTGAGTTTTAACTTATATAAACCAATCAATATTATATTTTTATGACCTATTGGCAACACATATCTGATCATATCAGTCAAACATTGAATAAACCGTTTCAAATTCAACAAAAAAAGAGTATTGGCGGCGGCAGTATTAACTCAGCCTATCAAGTAACAGGCGATGATAATCAGCAGTTTTTTATCAAACTCAATAACGCCAACCTTGAATTTATGTTTCAGGTTGAATTTGACAGTCTTAATGAGCTATCACAAGTCAGGACAATACAAATCCCCAAACCTGTTTGTTTTGGCAGTGTTGACTCTAAAAGTTATCTGGTACTTGAGCATATTGCCATGAATTCTGATGGCGATCAGCAACAATTAGGCTATGCATTGGCTCAGATGCATAAAATAACAGCCTCTCAATATGGCTGGTATCAAAATAATATTATTGGCAGTACACCCCAAAGTAATCACACACAATCCGACTGGCTGACATTTTGGCGAGAGGAACGTTTGCTTCCGCAATTTAAAATGCTCTACGATAAGGGGTATAAGAATCAGTTGCAGACTTTATCGGATAAATTACTCAATCACCTGGATTCACTTTTAGCAAACCACAATCCACCGGCATCATTACTACATGGTGATTTATGGTCAGGTAACTATGCATTTGATCATCAGGGCAGACCGGTGATTTTTGATCCGGCATTATATTATGGTGATCGGGAAGCTGATTTGGCTATGACAGAGCTTTTTGGGGGCTTTAGTCAGGATTTTTATCAGGCCTATAATGAAGCATGGCCGCTTGATGATGCTTACGGGCAACGGAAAACTTTATATAATCTTTATCACATTCTTAATCATGCCAATTTATTTGGTACATCTTATCTGAGTCAGGCCATCAGTATGATGCAAAGACTGTGTTAAAAGGACTTTTAGTCTGCAATAATATACTTTATTATAGAAACACACTCTTTATCCGGAAGGTTATAATGCCAATGACATACTCTATTTCCACACCCGCAGTTAAAACAGTTAAACATTATGCAACTTTACTATTATTCCTTTTGCTTTCTTTTGCCCTAATCAACCCCCTTTATCAGGGCAAGATCATTATAAATGAGAAAAATTGATATAATAAGGGAACTTTTTACATAAACAAGGATCAGATCAATAAACCATTATGGAG
>JAHXHI010000353.1 GCA_025656775.1 gamma proteobacterium symbiont of Bathyaustriella thionipta | reverse complement strand
AAACCCGCTGAATAAATGCAATAAAATAAGCTGAAATTACCCATTAAATAAGTTGAACAAAAGCCCATCAAATAGCGTGATTACACTCATGAACTCGCTCATGATCTGGATTTAAAAATAGAGTTTTCTCATATCAAGAGCAAGGGAAAAGACATAGAAATGTTATCGGATGGCCGTATTGATATTGTCATTGGAGGCAGCGCCATTACCCCTAAACGAGCATTGGCAGTGACTTTTACTAAACCCTACATCTATCATACCGCTGGAGTTGTCGTAAAAGACAAATTCAGAGATGAATTTTCTACAATGGAAAATATTAGTGATATGGAAGATTTAAAAATTGCAGTACTTGGAAATAATTACTATAGTGAAGTCATTAAAAAAACATTTTCCACATGCCGAACAAATTAATGTTTCCAATCCAAGAGAATATTTTAAAGGTAGACATAAGGAGGCCAATGCCTTTGTATTTTCAACTGAAGCCGGTTCAGCATGGAGTTTAATCTATCCTGAATATACAGTAATTGTGCCTAAAGGACTTAAATTTAAAGTACCTGCAGCATTTAAATTACCCAGGGGCCAAATGGCTTTCGCAGATTATATGAACACCTGGTTAGAACTCAAAGAGGATAATGGTTTTATGGATAAAACATATCAGTACTGGATATATGGAATCGACCCTAAAAAGAAAGAACCCCGTTGGTCGGTTGTCCGAAATATCTTAGGATGGGATATCTAATTTTAAGCTTCCAGATAATAATAAATCATTTTATAACATGAAATTTATAAATGAGTAAACTTCCTGGATTTTTTCATTTAATATTATTGATAACAACAGCAGTGATTCAGGACTGAAAACAAAAGCAATAGCTCACAAAGCGGGTATTCACCGAATCATATAAAAAAATATGACGTATTATTAAACTACCTGTCCTTATTGAAAATTAGAGAATGAGAGAGAAGTTCTTTCATTCTACTCATACGATATGAGATCATCATCTCAGGCAGGCTGTTAATTAATGTTAACCACATCATAATCGGGTAAGTTAAAATAGTCATCAGCAACATCCTGCTGTTTAAAATCAAGAAGCATTCTGGCCCGTTTCACGTCTTCAATTTTACCTGATTCACCAATCGTTTGTATCATCATTGGGAAACCATTTTCTAAATGACTTGTCGGATAAAAACTATGTTTTGCCAGATCACAGGCTTCATGAAGATCGCCTGGAATATAACGTAATGTTTCAGCCTGCTGTCCCGCCAGAACCTGATTAAAGTGTTGCAAAGCCATAACGGCATCGGGCATCAATCCAGGTACGGTGATCATATTGGTACATAATTTATCATTCACAAAAATCTGGTGATGCTGGGTGTTTTTCCCCTTAATGAGTGGGGCATTTTTATCTATCTTTAAACTCAGCTTCTTCAGATTAAGTTCAATAGGTGACGGTATCGTTACAGCGACCTGGTTTATTTTTATAATTTGTTTTTCTTCAGAACTGATACTATAGATCACTTTATTTTTTCGGTCATAGAGTACAAAACCAGTATTATCATCCTTATTTTGATGGTTACTTTTTGTCAGTCTGTCATCAATTCGCAGGTGGGTATCGGTTATTGTCATGGTAATTGAAATCTCACCACTGCCCTGCTCATACTCAGAAAAGTAAAGGATTGTTGCAGGCGTTGCATAGCTGACCAAAGGCATTAAAAACAAGAGCAGGAGGCTGGAAATAATTAGTTTGTTTTTGTTATTCATGGTTTTCTATTTTTCCTGTTTTTTATCTTTTGGTCTTATTTCTGATTGTTCAATCATCGTGTCTATTGTTCGTTTAAAACTCGGCCAATATTTATCAACCACCATCACCCGCTGTTGTTCCAGCCATAACTTATGTTCTTCATCATATTCAACATGAGCAATTAAAACACTGCGTATTGTACTATGAAAATGCGTTTTTAATTTATAAGCCATTTCTTTGGCAGTATAAAGTGTCTCTACCTGTGTTGAAAAAAATTGTGGTTCCAGCCAGGACAGTTTATCTAACATCACCCAACGTCCAACTTCACCGGGGTCAGATAAATACCAGTTATTAATTGTTCCCCAGGTACCCATCAGACAATCAGGATCCAGACATTTCATTTCATTATCATTGAGACGGCCTTCACCTGTGACAGGTAAGAAGATCATACCTTTGATAATCCCCTGATGTTGGCAATTTACATTTTCAACATTAAGATTGAAATTTTCTGCCAGTATTTCTTTCGCTTCAGAACGATTCGATAACGGTAATTGTTTTTTAAATAAATGTTCTAACTTACGCTCATACCAATCACCGCCATTAGGTCCAATCAAACGTTCAAAACCAAATTCATCAGGCTTGAGCAAATAAAATTTTGAGGCAATTTCCAGATGGTTTAGTTGTTCATTTTTATCTTGATAGACAAAATCCATTTCACCCAGAGTGTGTTTGAACGGACCATTATTAATTTGTTCTTGAACCTGCGTATGTGAGATATAGCTAAGAATTACTTTTTGTTTTGTCAATTGCTCGAAGATAAAGGCCCAATACGCTTCAAACCGAATGCCAAGACGCCATGACTTAAATTGTTCAAGCCATTGTCGTAATTCAGTCGGATCGTTATCTAATTGTTGCAAAAAAGTTTGAATAATATCATAAATTTCATGACACCATTGTCTACTGACACAGGCGGGATAATGGCCTGATTCATTCACCAGACCGGGACTCAGCAACGACCAGACTAATGCTCGTACCTGCGGATCTTTATATTGGCTATAAGTGAGAATATTCTGCATTAACAGTACTTAAGATAATCCGGAAAATCCCCGCTGAAGATCATTTTGAATATCTTCTATCGATTCCAGGCCCACAGCGATACGCAGTAAGCCATCTCTGATACCTGCTTTCTCACGTTCTTCAACCGGCACTCGGCCATGCGTTGTAGTGGCTGGATGAGTGATGGTGGATTTCACATCACCAAGATTGGCAGTAATGGATAATAAACGGGTACTATCCACAACCTGCCAAGCCTGTTCTCTACTCTTATTCTTTAATTCAAATGATAACAAACCACCAAAATCACTTTGCTGACTCACCGCCAGCTTATGACCTGGATGGCTCTCAAGGCCGGGGTAATAGACTTTATCCACTGCTGGATGCTCATCTAACCATTGAGCTAAAATCATGGCATTGGCACAATGCGCTTTCATTCTGAGGTTGAGTGTTTCTAAACCTTTTAAAAAGATCCAGGCATTAAATGGGCTCATTGTTGGGCCGGTTGTTCTGAGTACACCATAGACCTCACCACCAACGACTTCTTTTGAACCCAGTACAGCACCGCCTACACCTCGTCCCTGTCCATCAAGATATTTGGTTGCCGAATGAATCACTACATCTGCACCCATTGCCAGAGGCTTTTGTAAAGCGGGCGTACATAAACAATTATCAACCACCAGCAGACAATCATGTTGATGTGCTAATTCAGCAAGTTGAGTCAAATCAGCAATTTCAACTAAGGGATTCGAAGGGGTTTCAAGAAAAAGCAGCTTTGTGTTGCCCTGAATAGCGGCTTCCCAGGCATTCATATCGGTCAGATCAACATAAGTGGTGGTTACACCAAAACGCGCCATATAATTATTGAATAATAACACTGTCGAGCCAAAAATTGCCCGTGAAGAAACAATATGATCGCCGGTTTTGAGTAGTCCCAGACAGGTACTCATAATCGCCGCCATGCCCGATGATGTTGCGACACAGCTTTCAGCACCCTCCAGCGCAGCCAGACGGTCTTCAAAGGTTCTTACGGTTGGATTGGTAAAACGTGAATAGATGTTACCGGGTTCATCACCTGCAAACCGAGCCGCCGCCTGAGCAGCCGAGTTATAAACATAACTTGAGGTAGGAAAAATTGCTTCATTGTGTTCTGCCTCCTGAGTTCTCTTATAACCAGCCCTTATTGCCAGTGTATCAAACCCAAGTTCTGCTTCAAAAGCAGAAAGATCATCGCCATTCATGTGTCAGTCTCTAACGTCAAATAATAAAAATTATCGCTAGCATAATTCATTTACCTGAAATTGGCCAGAGAGAGAGCGGCCTTCGCCGGTAATACATTCATGCCTTCTCATAAATTCATGATTAGTGTGAAAATATCAGCATAATTTGCTTTGTATTACCTCTTTTTTGCTGAATTTATTAATTTTTTAACCTTGCTGTACAATTACCATTTCATCATTGGCGCCGGATTAAATGGATGCTTGATAAACCATTTTGCTGCTCTCTTACCCAGATTTTTATGAAAATCTGCATTAGGAAAACAGGCTTTAACTTGCTTTATATCGAATTTGGACAGGCCGAACTTAAATAAACCGAAGGAAAAATCGACCAAATCACCCTGACGAAACAATTCAACCAGCGGATAGTGAGTGTAATCACGCTATTTGATGGGCTTTTGTTCAACTTATTTAATGGGTAATTTCAGCTTATTTTATTGCATTTATTCAGCGGGT
>JAHXHI010000192.1 GCA_025656775.1 gamma proteobacterium symbiont of Bathyaustriella thionipta | reverse complement strand
TCTTAGAAATTGAAAGCTATTTATGAATCCTGTATTGTGGATTTATTGAAAAAGTATTAAAAATAGGGGTTATTCTACAGCCTCGTTGCAGTTCATCATCAGAATAGCCCACCTCTTTCATAATGGCACATACGGTATCAGCATGAAATTGATACAATTGTGTACGCCATTGATAGTAGCCTTTTTTGTTCATCGGATAGGCATCTCTTGGAGATTTCCAACGTTGAATATGTTGTGCACTAATACCAAGCTTCATAACGTTATCTGTTTCTGGAGCGAAACGATTGAGCATATCCGACATATTGTGTGAATAAAGAAGCTCCTTTGGCCAGACTTTACCATCAGCATCCGCTTCCTGATTAGGATCTTCATTATTAGCGGCATCAATGAGCGCGGCAGCTTTTTCGAACATTTCTTGAGTCATGATATACCTCTTTAAAATTGGATAATTATTTTACCTGATCAATAGATGGGTGCAGAACAGGACATTTCAATTAAAATAGTCAAAAAAATATCACATTAAAAAATCAGATATAACCTGTTTTTTTAGTGGTTTTAGTCTATTTATGCCCTGTTCTATGATAAAAGATTCTATCCATTGTTATTCCATAGGCAGGGGGCTGATATTTTACTGCACTTTGGGGGTTTTATCCTCTAACATCAAAGCAGGTTCAGAAAAACTCACCAGGCGTTCCATAAAATCGATCGTTTCTAACATAGGTGTTCCGCGAAAAAACTGAGTCATTGGCACATCAACCCAAAGCCGATCTGACCATGAATACAGGCTATAAGGCGTATCACCCACACCATCATTATTTCTATCAAACCCCTCATAAAGATCCCAGCGATTATTTTGCCAGTCATTAAAATAGGATGCACGGGGCAGGCTGGCCTGAACATCTAACAGATTGGCTTCAAAATGATTGCCATGAATAATATGGCCTCCTTTCTCACCGTAAAAATAAAGTGCCACATCATTATAAATAAAATGATTATTTTTTATGGTTAACATGTTTTCCGGATCAAGTGGTGAATTTGCACTAATGCCAGTGGCACAGTGTAAAATTTCATTTTCCACAACTTTGATCATATTACTTTCTTTAAAGGCCATCGCAAAACCTGCAAAGCTTCTCAAATGACTGATATGGTTTTGTTTGATCAACAAATCTGTAGAATAGACCACCATAAATCCGGTAGAATTATGCTCAATTGAATTGGCTATAATTTCATTTTCATGAGAAAAAACCAGCTCAAAACCAATACGACTATGACTCACATGGTTACCGATAAAACGATTAGAGTGTGAATTGGTAATATAAATATCACGCACTTTTATAAAATCATTATTTTCAATGAGATTATCATAGCTATTCCACATCCTTAAGCCGTCACCTCTTAAACTCAATGAAGTATCTTTAGAGGTAATACGATTATTACGAATGGTATTTTCATTGGCTCCCTGCAGGTGAATACCAAATAAGGTATTTTCAATAATATTATTTTCTATCAGTGCATTATCTGCCCTGAGAATAATTCCCGCATCCGTCTTATCGAAGGAATCACCGGAGTTGGTCAAGTGCAGTCCTTTAATAATTGTTTTATCAGCCTCTATCGTCAACACAGTTCCCTCACCCTGTGCATCAATGGTCACCTTGCCATGACCATTAATAGTGATTGGCCGGGTTATTATCGCCGGACCTGAATAAAAACCCGGCTCCAGATTAAGTACTCCACCCGGAGGAGTAATCGCTATATAAAGTTGTAAGGGAGGTAAACAAAAAGCAGGTTGAAATGACAAAAATAAGAGCAAAAGTATTTTTGTCATGTTCCAGTTTAATGATTTGTATCGAATATCGGGCATGCTTGTATGACACTTTGAATAAACACCCTATACTACAACAAACAAACCTGATTTTTTTCCGATTTTAACTTCTTATGATATAAGTCATTAAGCTAATAACTGATGCACCTAAATGATATACACCAAGCATTAGAACCTGTTATTTATTATTGGGTGATTTTATGCCAATATGAGCCCAATAATGAATAGCGGGTTCTGATGCGAATAGTCAATGCATAATACTCACTATTTGTAACGCTTATTTAGATAAACAGATTAACATCCGCTTTTTGTGCAATAGGCAAGAAACTCGTTGCACCGACCCATTCACTGATCTCCGGTATAAAATCATCTTTTGACCAGTCAAACAAATCAACAGTCATTTGACAGGCTATCATTTTCACATCAGTTTCAACGCAAATTTCACGTAATTCATCAATGGAGGCAACCCCTTTATTGGTAAGTGTTTTTTTCATCATTCCAGTAGCCATTTTTTCAAATCCGGGCATACCTGCCATTAACACATTGGGAATATTCATTTCAGAATGTCTTAACCACTCAGGTCCCACAGGCATTTTCATCGGCATTGCCGGATTACCCAATGGGCTGATAGACAGATCAAGCTCTTTTTTTAGAAGGCTCAGACCATAAAATGTAAAAAAAATTGATACCTTCCAGCCTAAAGCTGCCGCAGTCGATGCCAAAATAAACGGCGGATAAGCCATATCCATAGTACCTTTAGTGACAATAATTGTCATTGAGGGAATATGTGCAGCCTCTTTCTCAGCCATTTTTTTGTTAAACCGATCATCAAAATAACGATCAAATGTTGCTTGATCAAATTCATTTAATCTGTCAACCGAGTTTTTATTTCTGTTTTCTGTTGTCGTTGTCATCATGTATTTCTCCTAACTGTATTTTTTTACAATAAATATGAATTCATCTTTATTAACCTCTGATGAAATCAGTTCGTGACCTGTTTGCTCACAAAATGAGGAGAGATCTTTAACAGAACCCGGGGCACTGGTAATAGGCTCTAACATTTCACCTTTATTTAATTGCGCTAATGCTTTTTTCGTTTTTAATATAGGAAGTGGACAGCTTAATCCTCTGGCATCAAGTGTCGCATTGATAGATGGTGTCATATATTTTCTCCTGATCCATAATTAGTTGACTGGTCGGTCAAGTTGTTATTTAAAAAAAACCGAATAAATTATTTTATTCGGTGCTACTATCTTGGTTATGCGTTGCGCTCAATACGGATAGATTTCAGTGCAGACCCCAGACGATAAATAGTTTCCGGATCATTACTGGCTTTAGCAATTAGAATCATACCCTCAAGATAAGCTAGCATTGCTTCGGCAGTTCTTTCAGTATCTAATGGTGCAATCTTTTTACTGGCAACCGCTTCATCAAGCGTGCACTTAAAACGCTCCTTTGCCATGAGAAAAACAGCGGTTAACTTTGCTCGTAAGACATCGTCCTGGGTGCTGATTTCAAGGGCGAGATTACCGAACAGGCAGCCCGGCATATGGCCTTCAAGATTTTTAGCCGCCTTTTGCCAAAAATAAGCGGCATCAATTAAATAATCAATGCGCTCCATTGGCGGTAGCCTGGAATCAAATGCCTCATGAACAAAACCATGTGCCCAGTCTTGAGCAAAATCCTCAATAACCGCTAACACTAAATCACGTTTTGCAGAAAAAAAGTGATAAAAACTGCCTTTTTGAATTTCAGCTTTATCACAAATCTCCTTAATACCCACATCCGCATAACTGCGATTATGAAAAAGTGACTTGGCGACATTAATAATACGTTGACGTGTATCCATTGCGCTATCCATAACTCGGTTATAGTTGACCGACCGGTCAAGTCAAGAAAAATAACTCATTATGTCATATTTTTAGATTAAACCTAAGTTAAAAGCACTGAAACAGCTTGCTTTTACGAAGATAGATTGAAGTACAGAAGAATATGACGGCCTTTGTTATCCCTTTAAAATACAACAATCACTCGGGATGACCGAATGAATGCAAACTCACCCTAAGCGTATACCCTATTATATATAATTATATACCCTTAGTCTGATCTGGATCATACCAATATGAATAGAATAGCGTTAGTCTGTAGGTAGGGCGATCTAATTCGCAAGTATTGATGTACGTTTTTATACGGAGGGCACACAAATGACTAAACGTAATGTTTTTAGACATCCACCGTATCAGCATCTTTATTTGCAGCTGCTCTCATTGTAGCCAGTACAATGTCCCCAGCCTTTGCAGCTAAAGAGGATAGTAATAGCATCATTGGCGGCACTATTGCCTGTAGTGCTTATTACAAATCTGATTCCATACCTGAAAATTTCAATAATGCAAACTGGAAATTTAAAGTATCAACAGCAAATTATTAGAGTAAACGGCTAAACATTTATTTAATCAACCAATAATAGCAAAGCGATCATGAGCAATAAAGTCTTTTACATAATAGCGGTAGGGCGATCGCGCTTAATTTATCTTGACAAGAGCCCATGCATTTGATCTATTACTGTTATTTGAACAGGAATAAATCATGTCAGTCCAGGCAACAGCATCAATAATAGAGCATTTTTCGTAACTATTCAGCATGATTTTTAATCTCAGATAAAATCAGGTAACTTTTTATCAAATAACAATTCCAATGCAAGACTTGAACTT
>JAHXHI010000314.1 GCA_025656775.1 gamma proteobacterium symbiont of Bathyaustriella thionipta | reverse complement strand
GAAGTTTCACTACCTGAAAATGTAATTGCATTTAAGAAAAAATAATTTGGTCGGGGATGGCCGTTGTCACAACTAGGTCTACACCCCTATCTTAGTAAGCATAAGAAAACCAGCTCATCACACGAATATAGAGTTTTGCAAGACCATTTAAAAAATCCTGACCCTCAGTAAAAGCGATAACCTCAGCCTGTCCGCCGATACGAATAAACTCTCTTAATGATTCACTCTGATTAACATCAAACGCAATAATAACAGGAAAACGTTGTGACTGACGTAGCCAGTCACGATTGTTTTCAATAGTGGGCAAAGTGCCTGCTGGCGGATCCTGAGTTACAGCGACACCTAAACCAATACTTCGGACTTCACCGGAAAACACCTGTGCTGGTATGGAATCAATTACCAGTTCAACTGGACTTCCTATTTTCATATGACCCAGGTTATTCTCTGTAAATTCAGCATTGATCCAGATATCATGCATGGAAATAAACGTCATCACTGGACTCCCGGCATTGGCAAACTGACCCACATCCGTTCGTAAATCAGTCACAATGCCGCGGGATGAAGCATAAGTCGTGGTGTGTTTAAGATCGAGTTCTGCTTTATCCACCGCACTAATTGCACTCTTTAGCTTGGTATTATTTTCGCCCTCGCCCCCTTTTTGTTCAACAGCGCGCACAACTTCTGCCTCAGCACCGGATACCTTTGCCAGTGCTTGTGCATAAGATGCCTGTGATGATTCAAGGCGGCGCACAGAAATCGCACCCGGGTCTTTTTTATACAAACCTTCCAGACGAATCACATCCTGTTCTGCTTTCTTTTTGTTTGCCTGTTTTGCAAGCAGATTGGACTGAGCTGATTCAACACCTGCGGTCCCGGCGGCAATCTGACGTTTTACATCTTCTAATTGCGAGCGGGCTTTATTTAAAGCAATTTCATATTGCGAGCGATTAATTTCAAACAGTGGCTGCCCTTCTTCAATCGTTTGATTATTCTTAACCCAAACCTGATTAACCACACCGGAAACTTCAGAGCTCACACCAACAACATAGCCGTCAATACGGGCTTGTTGAGTATAAGGTGTATATCTATCAGCCGCAAGATACCAGGTTAAACTCAATAAAATCATGATTAAAAAAAGCAGGAAGCCTTTTTTAACCGATTGTTTTGCTGTGCTTTCTTCTAACGTATCTTCTACTGGCTCAGTCAATTTCGGTTTTTGTTCTTGTTCTTCATTACTCATGCTGTGAAGCCTCTGGTCCATTAGTTGGCGCATACAAAGGTGACGTGAGTAAACCACCCCAATCCGTACGTTGCTGCATTGTTTCTTTTACCCTGGTTGAAATCAGTTCATCAGCTGACATTTGGGTCCATCCCCCTCCCATGCTCTGATAAAGATTAATAATGTCGGCAATATAAATACCCTGAGTAACCAGTTGATTATCAGCCTGAGCAAACATGGCACGCTGAGCATCCAGTACTCGTTGAAAATCAGAATAACCTTCACGATAGCGAATATTTGCCAGCGCCAAAGCCCGCTGAGAGGCAGTAAAACTTTTATCAATGAGTAACTTTTGTTCATGGGTTTTCAATAAGCTGTAGGATGAATCATCCACTTCTTTTGCCGCCTGTAAAACCAGATTCTGGTATTGCTCTATTAATTGCTGCAGACGAGAGTCCTGTATGCGCACATTGTTCTCAATACGATCATAGTCCAGAATATTCCAGGTAAAACCGGGACCAAGAGAGAAGGTACTGCTATCTGAACTGCCGCTTATATCACTCCCTGCCCAACCAATTGTGCCAAACAGTGAAATAGCCGGGTAAAATTCCGCCTCGGCCACACCAATCTGAGCGGATTGAGCTGCAACCTGCCACGCAGCAGTACGGATATCAGGACGACGAGCCAGCCTATTTGCAGGGATATATTGAAAGTAGTCAGGCGAAATATCAGGCCAATGGTATTCAGATGCCATAGATTCTAATTCCGGAAGGTCTCCAGGTTGCTTACCCAAGAGAACAGCAATGGCATTACGCGTTTGAAACAGAGAAATTTCTAACTGTGGTATGGTTGACAGCGTGGCTAAATATTGTGTTTTTGCCTGTTGTAAATCCAGCTCTGAACCTTCACCACTGTTAAATAAATTAGTGGTAATTTCATAACTGCGTTCCTGAATCCTGGCATTCTCATGAGCAATTGCAATACGGGCCTGTGTGGTTCGATAGCCAAAATAAGCATTAGCAACCTGAGCAACCAGCAACACTTGTGCATCCTGCTGATTGCTTATGGATGCAAAAAAAGCGGCATCAGCTGATTCAATACCACGCTGAAAGCGTCCCCAGAAATCCAGCTCCCAGCCGACATTAAATCCTGCCTGATAATTGGTAAAGCTCTGACTCTTAGGTGCATTGCCACCATGAGATTGTTGATTGACATAAGTGGTGCTGCCATTAACCTGCTGTAATTGAGGATACAGGCTGCTATTGGCAATACCGAGCAATGCACGACTTTAAAAAATCCTCAGACCTGCAATACGCAGTGAATGATTTTCACGTTTAGCAGTCTCTATCAGTTGATTTAAAATGGGATCATTAAATAAATAACACCAGAACCGGCTATCAATTTGATCGTTTTCTTCATGATACTTTTGTCCAGATGCATGACCATAAGCGGAAGGCTGCCAATCCTGCAGCAATTCAACAACAGGTTCCTGATAATCAGGTCCAACTACCGTACAGGCTGCCAGGGTTGATAGCCCCAACAATAGAATCAGATTACGAATAAATTTTATTAGCCGCTTTGTGACGAGATCATTGACAAAAATACACATTAATTATTATCTTTAACCTTTCTCTTCAACTAGAGATTCTAAATTATCATCATTTTTGAGCGCTTCAGTTATCTCGTCATCAGAATCATCATCAACCCACGCCATAAAAATAACATAGGCCAATGAGAGAAAAATTGCACCAATAGAAAGTCCTAACAATCCAGCAGAAATCATACCGCCTAAAGCACACAATAAAACCACAGGCATCGGTGCATCAACCCCACGACCAAGAAATATCGGCTTAAGTACATTATCAACAAAGCCTGTCAGAATAAAATAAACAGTAAAAAATACATTACTCAGTGTTGAGTCACCACTCCACCAAATAAAAGCAACCGTCGGTATTGTAAAAATAATCGCGGGTAACTGGGCGATACCAAAAACCAGAATAACAAGCGCGAAAATAGCCGCACCGGGTAAGTCAATGAAGATAAAACCGATTCCAAACAACAAAGCCTGAATTGTTGAAACGCCCACCACACCCATCGCGACAGAACGAATGGTCGCCGTTGAAAGTTTATGTAAAGTCTTACCTTTTTTATGTCCCGCCACACGATTGATAATTTTTAACATGCTCTCACTGCCCGACTTTCCGTAGGCCAGCATGATCCCGGCAATGATCATGGAAAACAAGAATTGAAACAGACCACCGGCCATACCCGTGGCGAATTCCAACGCCCCCTTAGCAAACGCTTCAAGCTGAGGCCTTATTTTTTTTAATAAATCGGGTAAATTTTTAGCCGCCTGCGCCCAGACTTCGTAAACTTTCTTTCCCACAACAGGCCATTTTGCAACACTGGGGGGAGGCTCTTTTATTGATATTGAATCACTTTGATAATTGATATGAGTTTGCTGAATAAAATCAACCATCGAACTACTTAACATGACAGTAGGAACACCAAGAAACATTATCCCGGACAATACAAAAATGGTTGCAGCCCGACCTTGTTTGCCACCCAGCTTATTGGCAAGTTGCTGGTGTAAAGGAAATAAGGTCACTGCAAGAATTAATGCCCATAACATCAAACCCATAAATGGACTGAATACTTTCATACTCATAAAGACCAAAAAGCCAACAAGTGACATGCGAATTAAGATATCTGTCAGATCTTTTTTGATCATTTCTCTAATTTGTACTTTTTCCATTATTCTCTCGGGGTTGATAGCAATAAGTCATTAAAATTGAAATTCTTGTCACGACTCAGTGTCGTCATCTTTTTAAGGCGCTTTTTTCTCCACGATGCATAACAACAAAGGAAATAGCAGGTTAATAATCACATTCCATATTCCGAAAGATTATCTGTGTATTGCCTGGGCGCCTAATTGCTGTAGTAATTTCTGATACTCAGGATTTTGACGCAGCATGTCTTTAGCCAGTTTAATCAACTTATCTGCCTGTTCTTTTTCCAGTGAAAAACTCGTAGGCACTCGATTAAAAAAGATTCGGTCTTCATGATTTTGTATATTAGTGACATTCAGATCGATAAAATACGGTGTTATCGGGTTCTCTTTAGTGGACAATTTCCTGGCCCATTTCATTAATTGTTCTTTCAGCAATGTGTTAGTTTCAGTATTGTAGAGATGTAATTGAATATCCGTAACCGCAGACAACGTATCACCAACGCTAGATGTCAACCAACCTGTCGCATTTTCTTGAATTTATCTTTATGGGGGCTTTGCCCCCAAACCCCCAAGGTATTTTTACAAGGGT
>JAHXHI010000287.1 GCA_025656775.1 gamma proteobacterium symbiont of Bathyaustriella thionipta | reverse complement strand
CCTTAAGCGAAAGCGTAAATTAGCTGCTCTGGATGATAATTTCAGGGCTGAAATTTTATTAGGGCAGCATTTATAATGCTCTTACCCTGTGTTAGTCAACTTTATAACACAGTGAACAAACAAAAACATGAATTAATCATTCATAAAGAAAATGAGAAAAAAGAACAGGAAGTTGCTCGTAAAGTTTTTGATAGTATTTTAAATCCTGGTTGTTTATCTGCCGATAATATTCAATTACACCTTTCCCCAATGTCACTATTTAATGGTGATGTTGTACTGGCAGCGGTTAAGCCTACAGGTGGTTTACATATTTTGTTTGGTGACTTTACCGGACATGGACTGGCTGCTTCATTGGGGGCATTACCTGTTTCAGATATTTTTTATAGTATGACGGCAAAAGGCTATTCCATTAATGATATTTCTCGGGAAATTAATCGAAAATTAAAATTGCAACTGCCTACAGGTATGTTTTTAGCCGCTTGTCTGGTAGAGATTGATACGATTAACAATATGCTTAAGTATTGGAATGGTGCGATACCAGGGGCTTTTTTACACAAGGGGGATTCAGTTGTTGAACTGAAGTCACAAAATCTTCCCCTGGGTATTTTAGGGGATGCCGGGTTTAGTGATAAAGTTGAAATAATTGAGCTGCATGATGCCGATCAGATTATTCTCAGTACAGATGGTATTTTGGAGGCAGAAAACAGCAATGGAGAAATGTTTGGTGCAAAGCGTTTTAGCGATTGTTTACACTATGCTCTGGGACATGAAACAAAAAATAAAAAAGTAGATTTGTTTCAGCACATTCTTGATACCCTTGATGAGTTTACTCAGGAGCAGGCACAAACTGATGATGTTACACTGGGGGTAATCACCTGCGACATTCAGTCGATTAATCAGCTTGCTTCACAAAAAGGGGGCTATAAAAAGTTTGTCCCGACTCATTGGCAGTTTGATTTGCATTTTTATTATGATTCAATTAAGTCAATTGATCCGATCCCGCTTATTAATCAAATTATGGGAGAAATACAGGGTCACCAGATTCAACAGGATAAACTGAGTATGGTATTGACTGAGTTATTTTGTAACTCACTGGATCATGGTTTACTGGAGCTTGATTCTAAACTTAAAGCGACACCCGAAGGCTTTATGCAGTTTTATGCAGTTTTATGCAGATAAAGAATCGCGTCTTAATGAACTTGATTATGGCAATATACATATTAGCGTCAGTAATAAACCAACGGATACGGGTGGAAATTTAACCATTGTTTTTGAAGACAGTGGTAAAGGTTTTGATGTTCAAAAAAGAACACAGCAAATGCCTCAAATAGATGAAAATAATCCGCTCATATTTTCAGGACGTGGTATATCATTGATTGAGAATTATTGCAGCACAGTGACGTACAATGAATCAGGTAATCGGGTTGAATGTGTTTATTCATGGTCTAATGATTAATATTTAAAATGTTAATAAAAAATTATCACTATTAATGATGAGTAGAAAACGATGACAATTGATATGAATACGTTAAATGAATTAAAAGAAATTATGGAAGATGATTTTGACGAACTCATTGCCATTTTTATTTCTGATGGACAAGCACAAATTGAAGACTTAAAAAAAGCTATTGACGCCTCAAATAGTGATGATGTCAGACGAATTGCACACACTCTTAAAGGTAGTAGTGCAAATTTAGGTGTTATTGATTTGTCAGAAAGCTGCAAAATATTAGAGTATAAAGCCGCTGAAGGTGTACTTGAAGATGCCAATGAATTATTGGAAAATATCGTATCAAATTTTATTGAAACTAAAAATACATTAGAAGAAAATTTTTAAATTATCGTTTTATTTGTTGACAAATAAACTGAATTATAGATTTTTTTAAGCCTATATAATTTAAAATACTGCTTTTTATACGTGTATGTTTGTAACTATATGATTTGCAGTATATAATTAAAATAATTCTAAATCGTTGAGGTATTTTATAATGGCTATCAAGAAAACAGCAGTAAAAAAAACAGCAAAAAGAAAAGTTGTTTCTAAAAAATCACCTATTAAGAAAAAAGTCAGTATTAAAAAAGTGGTCAAAAAAACAGTTAAAAAAGCACCAGCAAAAAAAACTGTATCAATGCCAGTAGCAGCCTTAACAAAAGAACATAACACTGCAATAAATGTTATGGTGCGTACTTCTAATGCTTTAGAGAAAGCAAATGCTGCCGTTAGTTCAGCAGTAGAAAAAGCTAAAGCCGCTGCAGAAAAAGCAAAACAGACAAAACGCCCCGCACAAAAAAATGCAGCAGTAAAAGCAAAAGAACGTGTTGCGGCTTTAAGAATAAAACAAAAAGAAGCAGCAGAAAAACACAAAGCACAGCAGGCGGTTGTAAAAGGACATGAGCAGCAAGCGACTGAAATGGCTAAAATGGCTGTTCTTAAAGATAAAGCGACGGCAGCCTTTGCTGCTAAGTGGGAAGCAGATTATCTGAGAAAGTTAGCAATTAGACAAAAAGCTCAGGCTAAGAAAAAAATAGCAGCAGCAAGAGCTAGAAAAAAAGCAGCTATTATAAAAAAGAAAGCCTCCAAATAAAGGCTTTTTTCGTTTAAGCAGGGTGAGTATTTGCTCCTGCTTAAAGCTTTATCCTTTCTTATTGTATTCCTTGTTGTCCTTTTATTTTAATTTCATATCATAAAAATTCATTGCATTAGTTAAACTCGAGTGTAAATTTAATTGTTTTTAAGTAATCAGCCTCTTGTTGAAGATCAACGAGTGTCAAAGGATGTTTATTCAAAAAATCATCTGGAAATTGCAGTGTGATGTTTTGATCTTTTGCCATGGCTTTGATTTCCGGTAAAGCATTTTCACTGCGATCTCGATGCAATAAAATACTCAGGCGTAATAGTATTGCCAGGTAACTGATGGATTCAATACAATCAGCCGACAATGTTTTAAAATTTTGTCTGGGAAATTTTCTTCTTTGAGCGCTGATCAATAAAGCAAGTCGATGCTGCTCCTGACGAGAGAAGCCGGGAAGATCAGAATTTTCTATGATATAAGCACCGTGCTTATGATATTGATTGTGTGCTATTGATAAACCGATTTCATGTAAGAGTGCAACCCATTGCAGGGTTTGCTCACTGGCAAATTGTTGAATTGACCATTCTTTCTGCACTTGCTGATAGAGATTGAGTAAAGTGTTTTCGACTTCCCGTGCTTGTCTGGTATCAACGTGGTATTGTTTGAGTAGATGATTAATGGTTCTTTGGCGTACATCTTCATGACTTAGACGACCCTGCAGATCATAAATAACCCCTTCTCTTAAAGCACTGTCAGAAACATTCATTGACTCAATTTTTAGTACTTTAAATGCACCATATAATACGGCTACACCACCACAAAATATGGCTTGTCGTTCGATATTCAGCCCGTCTAACTCGAGTTTAGAAATGTGTTTTTGCTTGATCATTTCTTTGATCAGCCATTTTAATCCTTTAATGGTAATACCCGGGAAGGGATCGGTTGTTTCTTGACTGTCATGATATGCCCGTAATACTTTACCAATTGCTTTAATGGTACCAGAAGCTCCGGTGGCAAAGCTCCAGCCAACATTTCTATAGGTGTTTTTTATTGTTTGTAATTCGAGGCGTGAGTAGAGTTCTGCAATTTTAAAATTCGTTTCACTCAGTTTGCTGTCAGAAAATGCTTTTAAGGTCATACTGACACAGCCCATGTGCAGACTTTCAGTATAACTGGGACTAAAACCTTTACCAATAATAAATTCGGTACTACCGCCACCGATATCAATCACTAAACGGTTTTCTGTGTTCTCTGATTGGCTATGGGCGACACCAAGATAAATAAGACGTGCTTCTTCACGACCGGCAATCACTTCGATGGGATGGTTTAAAGATGCTTCAGCTTTCTCGATAAAACAGGCACCATTTTTTGCTTTGCGTAAAGTGTTAGTGCCGACAATACGAATATTTTGTGCGGGGACATTTTTTAGTCGTTGTCCAAAACGGGCAAGACAATCAAGTCCTTTTTGCTGAGCTTCTTCAGAAAGCTCCCCTTTATCATTGAGGCCGGAAGCCAGTCTAACCATTTCTTTCATTCGGTCAATGATAAGCAGTTGATCATTCTTTAATTCGGCAACAATGAGATGGAAACTATTAGATCCTAAATCGATGGCTGCAAAAATTGTTTTTTGTTTTTTGTTTTTTGTTTATTGTTATTTTCCTGGTTGTCTGCTTGACCAGTTTTCTGTTGTTCAGAATTATATTGCTCAGAAGGATTATTATCTATCAATTTTTTAATACTCTATAAATGAAATAATTAAATGTATAAGCCGGAGTTAAGATTTATCGCTTACTTAGATCTAGTCCGGTATGATGGTCACTTTTATTCGGTAATTGGTATTGAGTTCAGAGTAACGTTTGGTTGAATGAAATGCAGCACTGTTTTGTTGGTTAATTTGTAACTATTCAGCATAAATTTAAAAAAAATTGAAAAAAAAAGCTTGACAGAAAAGTTATGTAATTTATTAAAACCGACATGTCTA